>NZ_JBEOVG010000091.1:0-37448 GCF_040295345.1 Actinosynnema sp. NPDC002837 | reverse complement strand
TACGACCCCGAACTCCACGGCGGCGCGCAACGACTCACCGACCAAGCCGCAGCCGCTTGATCTAATTCTTGAGGTTGACACTGAGGGTGTCATGGCAGGTCCTCCGGGCCGAACGCGTCGGGCAGCACCTCGCTCATCGGCAGGATGCCGGACGGGGTGTCGATCAGGCACGGTGCGCCGCCCAGCTCGTAGATCACCTGACGGCACCGGCCGCACGGCATCAGCAGGTCACCGGCGCCGCTGCGGCAGGCGAGGGCGACCAGCCTGCCGCCACCGGTGAGCATGAACTGGCCGGCCAGCGTGCACTCGGCGCAGAGGCCGACGCCGTAGGCGGCGTTCTCGACGTTGCAGCCGACGACGACCCGGCCGTCGTCGCACAGGGCCGCCGCGCCCACCTGGAGCCCGGAGTACGGGCAGTAGGCGGACCGCGCGGCCTCGACGGCGCGGCTCCGCAGGACGTCCCAGTCGATGTCAACCACGGCGGTACACCACGCCGTCCGCTGCGGGCATGCGCAATCGTTGGGAGGCGACCGCGAGGACGACCAGGGTGACCAGGTGCGGCGCGTAGGTGGTCAGCTCGCTCGGCACCTCGTCCACCGAGTAGTACACGGCGTAGAGCAGGCCGGCGGCCAGGATGCCGAACGCGGCGGCGAACCAGCGGCGGCGGATCAGCTGCCAGATCACGATGACGACCAGCAGCAGGACCGCGCCGTAGACCAGGGCGAGGAACGTCTTGCCGCCCGAGCGCAGTTGCAGGCCGTCGGCGTAGCCGAACAGCGCCGCGCCGCCGAGCAGGCCGCCGGGCCGCCAGTTGCCGAAGATCATCGCGGCGAGGCCGATGAACCCGCGGCCGTTGGTCTGGCCTTCGAGGTAACCGGGCTGGCCGGGGTTGAGCACGAGGGCCGCGCCGCCGATGCCGGCGAGCGCACCCGACGAGATCACGGCGACGTACTTGTAGAGGTAGACGTTGACGCCGAGGGACTCCGCGGCCACCGGGTTCTCGCCGCACGACCGCAGCCGCAGGCCGAACCGGGTCCGCCACAGCACCAGGTAGCTGCCGATCACCAGCAGGATCGCCAGCATGGTCAACGGGGACACGCCGGTGACGAGGCCGCGCAGGATGCCGGCGACGTCGGACAGGCCCACCCGCTGCTGCGCTTCGAGCTCGCCGAGCCAGTCCGAGAGGCCGGAGGCGGAGTAGGTGTCGAACTTCGGGACGGCGGGCGATTCCCGGGGGTTGTTCGAGAGCGGGAAGAAGATCAGCGTGGAGAGGTACTTGGTCAGGCCCGCGCCGAGCAGGTTGATCGCCACGCCGGAGACGATGTGGTTCACGCCGAACGTCACGGTGGCGATGGCGTGCAGGAGACCGCCCAGCGCGCCGAACACGGCGGCCGAGACGAGCGCCGCCCACGGGCCCCACTGGTAGCCGGCCCAGGCGGCGCCCCACGTGCCCATGATCATCATGCCTTCGAGGCCGATGTTCACCACGCCCGCGCGTTCCGCCCAGAGACCGCCGAGGGCGGCCAGGAGGATCGGCAACGCCAACCGCACCGCGGTCTGGATGGTGCCGGTGGACGTCAGCTGCGGCACACCGGTCAGGTACGACGTGGTGGACAGCAGCACGACCGCGCCCGCCACGCCCAGCGCGCCGACGGCCCAGCCGGGGATCCGCCGCGACTTGCGCGGCGGCGGAACGGTGGCGGGCGCCTCGGACGGGTTCATCAATGAAGTGCTCATGCCGCATCCACCGTTCCCAGCTGCCGGCCGACCTGCCGCTGCTGCGCGGCCAGCTCGAACCGGCGGACCACCTCGTACGCGACGACGACCGACAGCACGATCGCCCCCTGCATGATCGTCACGATCTCGCGGGGCACGCCCACGTTGTCCAGCGCCAGGCCCGACTTGTCCAGGAACGCCCACAGCAGCGCGCCGAACGCGATGCCGCCGGGGTGGTTGCGCCCGAGCAGCGCGATCGCGATGCCGGAGAAGCCGATCCCGGCCGGGAAGTTCAGGTTGTAGGTGTGGTCGCGGCCCAGGATCTCCGGCATGGAGACCAGGCCCGCGATGCCGCCCGAGAGCAGCATGGCGATCAGCACCATCTTCTTGGCGTTCACGCCACCCGCGGCGGCGGCCGTGGACGACTCGCCGGAGGCCCGCAGCTCGAAGCCGAACCGGGTGCGGTTCATCATCACCCAGTAGCCGATGCCCAGCAGCGCGGCCAGGAACACCAGGCCGAACACCGTGCCGGACGAGCCGAGCGGGATGCCGGGCACCCAGCCGCTCTCCGGGATCTCCGGCGTGCGGATGTTGTTGCCGCGCAGCTCGCCGAACACGTCCGCGCCGATCAGGTACGCGGCCAGGCCGAGCGCCAGGCCGTTCATCATGATCGTGGAGATGACCTCGTTGACGCCGCGCGTCACCTTGAGGATCGCCGGGATCGCGGCCCACAGCGCGCCTGCGACGGCGGCCGTCAGGATGATCACCAGGGCGTGCAGGCCGGGCGGCAGGGCGATCGAGCCGCCGACCACGGCCGCGACGACCGCCGCGACCCGGTACTGGCCCTCGACGCCGATGTTGAACAGGTTCATCTGGAACCCGATCGCCACCGCCAGCGCCGCGATGTAGTAGGTGCCGGTGCTGTTGATGATGTCGACCGCGGTGGTGCCCTCGCCGACCTGCGCGAACATCACCCCGAACGCCTGCAGCGGGTTCGCGTCGGACACCACCAGCGCGATACCGCACAGCAGGGCGGAGAACAGGATCGCCAGCACGGGCGGCAGCAGTTTGCCGCGCAAGATTCCCATTACTCGCCTTCCGATTCCGACGCCGGAGAGGCGCCAGTGGCGTGCTCGGCGCTCGTGGCGCCCGTCATCGCACTGCCGAGGTCTTCCGGGGTGACCGTGGCCGGGTCGGCGTCCGCCACCAGCCGACCGCGCAGCATCACCCGGATGGTGTCGGACAAGCCGATCAGCTCGTCCAGGTCCGCCGAGATCAGCAGCACGGCCAGGCCGCGGGCGCGAGCGTTGCGGATCTCGTCCCAGATCAACGCCTGCGCGCCGACGTCGACGCCGCGGGTCGGGTGCGACGCGATGAGCAGCACCGGGTCGCCGGACAGCTCGCGGCCGACCACGAGCTTCTGCTGGTTGCCGCCGGACAGCGCGACGGCGGCCACGTCGATGCCCGGCGTGCGCACGTCGAAGTCCTCGACGATGCGCTCGGTGTCCTTCTTCGCGCCCGCGAGGTCGAGCCACTGGCCCTTCGACACGGGGCGGCGGGTCTGGTGGCCGAGGATGCGGTTGGCCCACAGCGGCTGCGTGAGCAGCAGGCCCTGGCGGTGCCGGTCCTCGGGGATGTAGCCGATGCCCGCCTCCCGGCGGGCGAGCGTGCCCAGCTTGGTCAGGTCCCGTTCGCCGAGCAGCACGCGGCCGTGGTGGGCCTTGCGCATGCCCATGATCGTCTCGACCAGCTCGGTCTGCCCGTTGCCCTCGACGCCCGCGATGCCGACGATCTCGCCCGCGCGCACCACCAGGTCGATGTTGTCCAGCACGGGCCGGGTGCCCTCCGCCGCGACCAGGCCCAGGTTCTCCACCTGGAGCACGACGCGGTCGGTGACGGTGGACTCGCGGGTCTCCGGGCTGGGCAGCTCGCTGCCGACCATCATCTCGGCCAGCTGGCGCGAGCTGACGGCCTTCGGGTCGGCGGTGCCGACCGTGGTGCCGCGGCGGATGATCGTGACGGAGTCGGCGATCGAGCGCACCTCGTCCAGCTTGTGCGAGATGAACAGGAACGTGAAGCCCTGCTGCTGCATGCCGCGCAGGGTGGCGAACAGCTCGTCCACCTCCTGCGGCACGAGCACCGCGGTCGGCTCGTCCAGGATGATCACCTTGGCGCCCCGGTAGAGCACCTTGAGGATCTCCACCCGCTGCCGGTCGGCCACGCCGAGGCGCTCGACGAGCACGCCGGGGTCGACGGTCAGGCCGGTGGCGTCGGCCAGCTCCAGGATGCGCTTGCGCGCCTTGCCGCCGATGCCGTGCAGGGACTCCGCGCCCAGGACGACGTTCTCCTGCACGGTCAGGTTGTCGGCGAGCATGAAGTGCTGGTGCACCATGCCGATGCCGACCTTGATCGCGTCGGCGGGCGTGCGGAACCGGACCTGCTCGCCCGCCACCTCGATGGTGCCCTCGTCGGGCTGCTGCATCCCGTACAGGATCTTCATCAGGGTGGACTTGCCCGCGCCGTTCTCACCGCACAGCGCGTGCACCTCGCCGACCTGCACGCTGAGGTGGACGTCGCTGTTGGCGACGACACCCGGGAAGCGCTTGGTGATGCCCGACAGGACGACGGCAGGGGTGGGTGTGCTCATGGAAGCTCCGTCTGATCTCCGGCTGCGCCGGGGCTAACCACGCACTGGGCCCCGCGAGGGTGGCTCGCAGGGCCCAGTGCGCCGGAGGCCGGATGGGGTTACGGCGTGGACTCGACCTTGATCTTGCCCGCGATGATCTGGGCCTTGTAGCCCTCGAGGACCGCCTTCAAGTTGTCGTCGATCTTGCCACCGGAGGTGGAGTAGCCGACGCCGTCCACGGACAGGTCGAACACCTTCGGCAGGCTCGCCAGGTCGTTCTTGGCGACCGCCTTGACGAAGTCGTACACCGCGACGTCGACCCGCTTGAGCATCGACGAGACGATGACGTCCTTCGACTCCTCGACCGTCTTCTGGTTGTACTGGTCGGAGTCGACGCCGATGGCCAGCGCGTTGCCCGTCTTCGCGGCCGAGAACACGCCCTTGCCGGACGCGCCCGCGGCGTGGTAGAGCACGTCGGCGCCGGCCTCGATCTGGCCGGTCGCGGCCTCCTGGCCCTTGGTCGGGTCCTGGAAACCGGTGAAGTCGCCCGCCGGGGTCAGGTACTTGGTCTCGATCTTGATGTCCGGCGCGGCGGTCTTGGCGCCCTGGGCGTAGCCCGCGTCGAACTTCTGGATCAGCGGGATCTCCACGCCGCCGACGAAGCCGATGTGGCACGCCTTCGACTTGTAGGCGGCGATGACGCCGGCCAGGAAGGAGCCCTGCTCCTCGGCGAACAGCAGCGGCGTGACGTTCGCCGCACCCTCGACCGCGCCGTCGACGATCGCGAACTTGACGTTCGGGAACTCCGGCGCGACGACCTTCAGGGACTCGGCGTAGGCGAAGCCGACACCGATGATCGGGTTGAAGCCCTCGCTCGCGAGCTGGCGCAGCCGGGTCTGCTTGGCGTCCTCCGGCTCGTTCGGCGCGGCGGTCAGCTCCTTGACCTCGGCGACGCCGAAGTCGGCCTTGGCCTTGTCCAGGCCCGCCGCGGCGGAGTCGTTGAACGACGCGTCGCCCCGACCGCCGATGTCGTAGGCCAGGCCCACCTTCAGCGCGCTGCCGTCGACCTTCTCGCCCGACGCGGCGCTGCTGGAGGTCGCGGTGGCGGCCGGCGGCTTGTCAGCCAGCTTGCAGCCACCGGCGGTGTTGGTCGACCCGGACCCGGTGTTGTTCCCACCGGTGTCCTTGGCGCAGGCGGCCATCGTGAGAACGCTGGTCAGCGCGATCGCGGCCACCGCGAGGCCACGCATTCGACGACGCACGGCTCGTCTCCCTCCCTGCTCGTCTAGGAGCAGACAAATCCCGGCGGCTGGGCCGTCGGGGCTTCCGAGTGGCGAACCGTACCCCGTAGTAATGACACCCGCGTACGTACCGGTCCGCACGTGACCTAATCGTTGGTGCCATCAGGCGACTCCGCCACTCGTAGTGATAGCGCGACTTCCCCGCGTCGTAGCCGATTACTCACTGTCAATACGCGGTCCGGGTGAAGTGGCCGTCCGGTGACCGTGGGCCGATCAAGGTTCGGAGGCCCGCAGGGTTAACCCGTTGGTGAGGCGTTGGGGCGGCGTTGGCGGGGTCCGGTGCACTCCACGCTGCACCGATATCCCCCCTAGGAGGTTGAGTTGGACCCCCAGCAGTGGCTCGACAACTTCGAGGCAAAGCTGGCCGATCTGCAGCGGAAGTCGGCCGACCTCCAGGAGAACTTCGAGAACTCGCAGGCCACGGCTTCCAGCCCGGACGGCGCGGTGACCATCACCGTCGGCCCGAACGGCGGGCTGCTGAACATCCAGCTGGGCCACCGGGCGACCGAGCTCGGCTCCGCCCGCCTCACCGCCGTGATCATGCAGACGGCCAAGGTCGCGCAGAAGCAGGCCGCGCAGCAGGTGATGGCGGCGTTCGAGCCGCTCGGCGAGGGCACCGAGGCCATGCGCATGGTCAGCGACGCCATCCCGGACGACGAGGTCGAGGCCGACGAGGCCGACTACGCGGAGCCCGACTACGCCGAGCCGGAGGCCGCGCCCGCGCCGCCGCCACCCCCGGCCTACGCCCCGGCCCCGGCGAGCAGGCAGCCGCAGATGCCGTCGCGACCGGCGCGCCCCTCGCGCCCCGGTGACGACGAGGACGACGACAACCAGCCCTGGTGACGAGGAGACCCTGAGCGATGACCGCCCCCGACACCCCGATCGCCTCGCCGCCGGGCATGGAGATCACCGAGAAGAACAAGTTCAAGGGCTCGCTGTTCATCTCGGCCTGGGACGAGATGATCACCACGATCGGCAAGGACGCGGAGACCGAGACCGAGAAGGCGCTGGACATCACGTTCGCCGCGATCGGCACGGCGTCGTCCATGGCCATGCTGGCGGTCGACCCGTTCGGCACGATCCTCGGCGCGGGCATCGGCTGGCTGATCGAGCACGTGTCGTTCCTGAAGGAACCGCTCGACCAGCTCATGGGCGACCCCGACGAGATCGAGGCCAACGTCGAGGCGACCAAGAAGCAGGCCGCCGAGCTGCGCGTGCTGGCCGAGGACCACCGGCGCGAGCTGGCCACGTTCGACGGGTGGACCGGCGCGTCGTCCGAGGCGTTCCAGAAGAACATGGAGTCGATGGGCCAGGAGCTGGACGCGCTGGCCAACGCCGTCGAGCAGAAGGCCAAGATCGTCGCGATCTGCGGCGTGCTGGTGTCGGTGCTGCGCGACATCGTGCGCGACCTGATCGCCCAGCTGCTCGGGTCGCTGCTCGCGGGCGCGCTGATCGCCGCCGCCACCGCGGTCATCACCTTCGGCGCGTCGATCGCGGCCTACATCGGCTTCGCGGTCGGCAAGGCCGTCGCGCTCGGCGTGAACATCGCGTCCCGGATCGCCCGGCTGACCGCGGCGCTGGGCAGGCAGATGGGCCGGATCAAGAACCTCGACGAGATCACCGAGAACGTCGGCAAGGGCTGGAACCGGTTCGAGAACATCGCCGACGTGGCCGAGGTCGGCTACGAGTCGTGGAAGGCGCAGAAGGGCGTCGACCGCGAGATCGACAAGGCGCTGGCCAAGGACGTGCAGGACGACAAGGTCACCGACGCCAACAAGAAGGCGGAGGAGGCCAACGAGCGGTACGGCAAGGCCAAGGAAGAGGAGGCGGCGGCCGCCGAGGAGGCCAAGAAGGCCAACGAGGACGTGAACGCGGCGGCCACCAGGGCGAGCGAGGCCAACGCCAAGGCCAACGCGTTCGTCGAGGAGGCGAACGCCGCCGCCGCGCGTGGTGACCAGGCGGGCCGGGACGCGGCCATGGCCAAGTACGAGGCGGCCAAGGTCGAGGCGGACGCGGCGCGCGGCGAGGCGGCGCAGGCGGCCGAGAAGGCGGCGAAGGAAGCCCGCGACGTCGCCGACGCGGCCAAGGCGAGCAACGAGGCGCTGGCCGACGCGAAGCCCGCCGACGAGGCCGCGAAGGCCGCGTACGAGGAGTACAAGCGCAACAACCCGGGCCAGGACGACCCGGCGCGCGCGTCCGCCGAGAGCGACATGTCGGCCAAGAACGACGCGGCGAAGGCGGCGAACGCCACCTACGAGCAGGCGAACGTGGACTTCGCGGCGGCCAACGCGGCGGCGGCCGAGGCCAACGCCAAGGCGTTCGCGTCCGGCAGCGAGGCCGACATCAAGGCCGCCGAGGAGGCGTCGCGCAAGGCCGAGCAGGCGGGCACGAGCGTCGAGCAGGCGGCGGCCGACGCGAAGTCGGCGGGCGAGGCGGCGAAGTCGAGCTACGACTCGTTCCAGTCGCAGTACTCCCAGCCCGCTGCGGGCTAGCCCTCAACCGGTTCGGCCCAGGTCTGGCAGAACCCCCGGAAGAACCACGGAGAACCAGCCATGGCACGCGGTGGCGGCGGCGTCGACTCGAACACCCCGGGTCCCTCGGGCACCCCGTCGTCGCCGCCGCCGTCGCCGCCACCGCCGTCACCGGGCGGGCCGACCGGCAACTCCGGGTTCGGCATGAACGAGTCGACCATGTCCGACCTGGACAAGCGGGCCGGCAGCCTGCGGGACCGGCTCGCGGCGATCTCCAGCGGGTTGCAGGGGCTCAAGCTCGCGCCCAACGCGCTCGGCCCGATCGGCATCGTCGCCGTGCCCGCGTTGAACAGCTCGAACGACGCTTCGGTGAAGCAGGCGAACAACGCGTCGAGCGCGATGGGCAACGTCCAGTCGGGCTTGAAGGCCACGCTCCAGACGCACGTGCAGAACGACCAGTTCAGCCGCGACCAGTTCACCAAGATCGACCCGAACTCGAACGCCCAGCGGCCGCCCGGCTCACCCGGCAACGGACCGCTCGGCGTGAAGGGGCCCGGTGGGCCGGCGGTGACGCCGGTGACCAACGTGCCGGGCGCGTCGGGGCCGAACGGGACGGGTGGGCCCAAGGGGACGGGTGGGCCGTCCGTCACGCCGGTGAAGAACGTGCCGGGTGCGACCGGGCCGAACGGGACCGGTGGGCCCAAGGGGACGGGTGGGCCCGCGGTCGGGCCGGTGAAGAACCTGCCTGGTGCGCCGGGCGTGACGCCGCCCGGTGGGCCTCGTGGCACCGGTGGGCCGGCGGTTGGGCCGATCAAGAACCTGCCGAGTGCGCCCGGCGTGACGCCGCCTGGTGGAGCGCCGAAGACGTCCGGCGGGCCGGCGGTCGGGCCGATCAAGAACCTTCCTGGTGCACCCGGCGTCACGCCGCCCGGTGGGCCTCGTGGCACCGGTGGGCCCGCGATCGGACCGATCACGAACGTGCCCGGTGCGTCCGGCCCGAATCAGGGTGGGACGTCCAAGTCGCCCGGTGGGCCCGCGGTCGGGCCGATCAAGAACCTGCCGAGTGCGCCGGGCGTGACGCCGCCCGGTGGTTCGCGCGGCACCGGTGGGCCGGCGGTGGGGCCGATCTCCGGCATTCCGGGCGCTCCCGGTGCGACGGGTGGCACGCGCGGCGGCGGCGGTGTGCCCGGCGGCGGTGTGCCCGGTGTGCCCGGTGTGACGCCGCCCGGTTCGTCGACGTCCGGTGGTCCGACGGCCAAGGGCGGTCCGACGCCGGGTGCGGGCCCGGCGACCGGCGTCACCGCGCCTGGTGGGAGCACGGCGGCCCGCAGCATCGGCGGCGCGCTGTCCGGTGCGCCCGGCGTGACGCCGCCCCCGATGGCGGGTGCGCCGATGGCCCCCGGCGCCGCTCCCGGTGCGGCAGGTGGGTCCGACCGTTCGAGCAAGTTCACGGGTGGGCCCGGCAAGGGCGTCTTCGACGCACCGAAGCCACCCTCCGGTGACGGCAACATCAACAAGGCCCCGACCAGCTCGCCCTCCACCCCGCCACCGGCGCCGAAGCCGACCATCAGCACCCCTGGCGGCGGGGGCATCCCGAGTGCTCCCGCCATCAGCACCCCGACCACCGGCGCACCCACCACCGGCACGCCCGGCGCCAACGCACCCGGCAACGGCACGCCGAGCACCGCGACCGCTCCGCCGTCCACCGGTCCGAAGCCGGCCTCGGGCGCCGCGCCCTCGGTGAGCGCTCCCGTGGCGCCCCCGATGGCCGGTGCGCCGATGGCCCCCGGCGCCGCTCCCGGTGCGGCAGGTGGGTCCGACCGTTCGAGCAAGTTCACCGGCGGAGCGGGCAAGGACGTCTTCGACGCACCCAAGCCACCCACCGGCGACGGCAACATCAACAAGGCCCCGGCTGCCTCGCCCTCCACCCCGCCACCAGCGCCGAAGCCGACCATCAGCACACCCACCGCCCCGCCGATCAGCACCCCCGCCCCGAACACCCCGGCCCCGAGCACCTCGGCCCCGAGCACCCCCGCCACCGGCACACCTGCCAACAGCGCCTCCACCGCCACCGCTCCACCAGCGACGGGCCCGAAGCCGTCCCCTGTCGTCGCACCTCCGGTGAGCGCACCGGCAGTGCCGCCAGTAGCAGCACCACCGCCCGCAGCGGCTCCGGGCGGGAGCCCGTCGACGGACCGTTCGAGCAAGTTCACGGGCGGGCCGGACAAGGGCGTGTTCGACACGCCCAAACCGCCCACCGGCGACGGCAACATCAACAAGGCCCCGGCCACCTCGCCTTCCGCCCCGCCACCAGCGCCGAAGCCCACCATCAGCACACCGCCGGCCCCGAGCGCGATCAACACACCACCGGCCGACATCACCACCCCCAAGCCCACCACCCCGCCGCCCGCCACCACCCCGCCCGCCGCAACCCCGACCCCGCCGCCGGCAACCCCGACCCCGCCGCCAGCAACCCCGCGGGCCGACACCACCGCCTCCACCCCTCCAGCACCTCAGCCGCCGGCCAAGCCGTCCGCCCCGCCGATCACCACCCCGCCGGCCACCACTCCACCAACCGCCACCGCTCCAACCACCACCGCGCCCCCGGCACCGGCCACCCCACCGACGCCTGCCCCGGCGACCCCAAGGCCCACACCACCGCCGGTCACCATCACGCCACCACCCATCTCCACCCCACCCATCTCCACCCCACCGGTCACCGCGCCCCCTGTCGCCACCCCACCGGCCGCGACGCCGCCAGCCACCACACCGCCAGCCGCCACGCCCCCGGCCAGCACTCCACCAGCCGCAAATCCGCCGGCTGCCACTCCGCCGGCCACCCGGCCGGCACCACCCACCGACACCACTCCACCGGTCAACACCCCACCTCCGGCCACCACTCCGCCGGCCACGCGACCGGCACCACCGGCCGACATCGCGCCACCGGCGGCAAACCCGCCAGCCACGAACCCACCGGCCCCCACACCACCGGCCACCCGGCCGGCGCCACCCACCGACATCGCACCCCCTGCGGCAACCCCACCGGCCCCCACACCACCGGCCACCCGGCCGGCGCCACCCACCGACATCGCACCCCCTGCGGCAACCCCACCGGCTCCCACACCACCGGCCACGCGACCGGCACCACCCGCCGACACTGCGCCACCGGCGGCAAACCCGCCAGCCGCGAACCCACCGGCCACCACACCCCCAGCCACCCGGCCGGCACCGCCCACCGACACCGCGCCCCCGGCGGCAAACCCACCGGCAGCGACCCCTCCGGCGGCCAACCCTCCGGCGACCAACCCACCGGCGACCAACCCACCGGCGACCAACCCACCGGCGACCAACCCACCGGCCACCCGGCCGGCACCGGCCGCCGACCCCACGGCGCCCGGGCAGCAGACCAACACGCCCGCTCCCCCACCCCCGCCCCCGCCACCCGGGACCGGGTCCACCGTGCCGCCACCGCCGCCCCCTCCGCCGGGGTTCGGTGGCGTGGTGCCGCCGCCTCCGCCGCCCCCGCCCGGGTTCGGGGCCGCGGTTCCCCCGCCTCCGCCCCCACCCCCCGGGTTCGGGGCCGCCGTGCCGCCACCGCCTCCGCCCCCCGGAGCGCAGGTACCCGGCGCGGTGTTCGGGATCCCGGTCCCGCCGCCGCCCGGCGCGCCCGGCGCGCAGGTCAACCCGCCCACCGCACCGGCGGGCCCGTTCTCGCCCCGGCGGGACTCCACGCTGAAGAACGGCACCCTCGACGGGCTGCCGGCCGTGTTCCCCGACGTGCCCCTGACGGTCACCGACGTCGAGATCAACCTCGGCCAGGTGCAAGCCGGGTTCGACGCGATGTTCGACACCCTGCGCGCCAACCACAACGTCACGACCACCCCGAACGTGAGCGCCGACCTCGTCGTGCAGTTCGACGAGAACACCTTCGCCAAGCACTTCGCCCTCCAGCAGGAACTGGACACGGCGTTGCAGACCGCCGCCCCCGGCGAGCCCGCCGTCATCCAGCGGCCCGACGGCCGGACCATCGACGCGGGCCAGGTCCGCGCCGAGATCGTGTCCGGCGACTTCC
Source organism: Actinosynnema sp. NPDC002837 (assembly GCF_040295345.1). Lineage (NCBI taxonomy): Bacteria > Bacillati > Actinomycetota > Actinomycetes > Pseudonocardiales > Pseudonocardiaceae > Actinosynnema > Actinosynnema sp. NPDC002837. Next base: position 25,262 of record NZ_JBEOVG010000091.1, on the reverse strand, counting down.
TGCACCAGCTCAACGACGGGAACCCCGACGCCGTCGCGCACCTGGACGCGCTGCTGAACGACGTCGTCCAAGCCAAGGTCGGCCCCAACGGCAACGTCGACGCGGCACTGGAAGCGCTCGTCGACAGCACCCGCACCAACCCGGCCCGCTCCATCAACGGCCACGTGCTGCTCAACACCGGCCACCTCGACGGCCTCACCACCGACCCCGCCCGCAAGGCGGACGCGATCCGCCACCTGCTGACCCACGAGTTCATGCACGTGCACTCCGTCGGCAGCGACGTCACCTTCGCCCACCGCGACGGCCAAGGCGGCGTCTACAGCACGAACGTCAACCCGGACGAAGCCGTCACCGAACTGCTCGCCCGCAACATCACCGACGCCCTCTCCGAACGCCTCGGCGAACCCAGCCAGTACAACCAGGACGAGAACGGCGCCAACCGCTACCAGAACTACATCGACCTGCTCAACAACGAGTTCGACAAGCCCCGCGGCCGGTGGGCGGCCCCGTTCGACCCCGACGCGACGTTCCAGGACATGCTCGACGACTACTTCGGTGTCACCGAGCCCGACGGCCCGCCCCAGACGCGTTCCGCCCCACCCGCCGACATCGACGCGCCACCGGCAGCCGACCCGGACGTGCCACCGGCGAAGGACAAGGACGTCAAGGACGTCGCCGCCGACGAGTCCTGGCGGCACAGCACGGCGAGCACCGCGGACTGGTTCGCGCCGAAGGACCCGCAGCCCTCGGCGGCGTGGGACTCGGTGCGGGACAAGGCTCCCGTGCGCACGGTCGACACCGAGGTCGCCGACGTGCAGCGGTCGAGCACCCCGGGCAAGGTCGACTCCCTGACCGGGCTGATCCAGCACGACGTGCGCCGGATGGAGGTCGCGCCCGGGAGCTGGGTGAAGGAGTACACCCTCAAGGTCCACCTCAAGCCCGGCGAGGGCGTCACCCAGTCCGATGTGGACGCGGTGGCCCAGAAGACCACCAACGGCGTCGACCGGTTGCTGAACCAGGGCTACCGGCTGCCCTCGGGCGACCAGTTCCACGCCAGGGTGGAGTTCGTCACCGACCCCGCGCAGGCGCACACCACGGTCGATGTGAAGACGTCCACCACCGCGGACCAGCTCAACTGGGGCGTGCAGACCTCGGAGAACGTGCTCGCCCACGAGGTGGCGCACTACTTCGGCCTGCCCGACGAGTACAAGGACGCGGCCGGTCCGGACGCCCGGATCTTCAACAGCGACGGCAAACCGCTGCCGCCCGGGCACACCCAGTCGAACCTCGTCGTGAACGACGACGGGCTGATGGGCGCGGGCGTGCACGGCGACCCGTCGATCAAGCCGCGGCACCTGTGGGCGATCGAGCGCACCACCGACAGCCAGGTGATGGTGCCCGACGCCGACCACGCCACGCTGCACGACCCCGACTCGCCCCGCCAGACCCCGCCGCCGCGACCGCCCGACCAGGGCACCCGGCCGGACATCCACCCCCGGCCGGTCAGCGACACGGACAGCGACTCCGACTCCGACAGCGACACGGACACCGAGGCCGACGCGCAGCCGGCCATCCCACTCGCGCCACCACCCCCGCCGCCACTGCCAGGGGCCACCGCCACGCAGCAAGCAGTGGTGCCACCGCCTCCCCCGCCGCCACCGGCCTTCGGGACGCAGGCACCCCCTCCACCACCGCCCCCACCCGCGGTGACCTCGACGCAGCCCGCGTCAGTTCCGCCGCCGCCTCCGCCACCGCCCGCCTTCGGGACGCAGGCACCGCCGCCGCCACCCCCGCCGGGGACGACGCGCGGACCTCAGGCGCCCCCACCGCCGCCCGGGCCCCAGGGGCCGCCGCCACCGCCCGGACCCGACACGGCCGGCACGTCGGCGAACGCGCCCGCCACCCCGGCGGGCCCGTACTCGAACGTCCGGGACGCCGACCTGAAGAACGGCATCCTGACCAGGCTGCCCGCCCAGATCACCCCGGTGCCGCTGCAGATCGCGGGCGTCCAGGTCGACCTCGGGCAGGTGCGGGCCGGTTTCGACGCGCTGTCCGGCAAGCTGGGCGAGTTCGGCATCACCACCACGCCGAACGTGAACCCCGACCTGGTCGTGCAGCTCGACCAGCAGACGTTCGCCAAGCACTTCGCCATCCAGCAGGAGCTGGACACGGCGTTGAAGCCCACCGACCGGGGCGACTCCGACATCACGACCGGTCAGCTCAACGGGCAGGGCATCGACCCGGCGCAGGTCCGCGCCGAGATCCTGTCCGCCGACTTCCTGCGGCAGCTCAACAACGGCAACCCCACCGCCGCCGCACGCCTCGACACCCTGCTGAACCAGGTCGCCCAGGCCAAGGCCGGTCCCGCCGGCGACGTCGTCGCGACGCGGAACAGCCTGGTCGAGAGCACGCTCACCAACCCGGCGCGGGCGATCAACGGGCACGTCCTGCTCAACACCGACCACCTCGACGGCCTCACCACCGACCCCGCGCGCAAGGCCGACGCCATCCAGCACCTGCTGACCCACGAGTTCATGCACGTGCACTCCGTCGGCAGCGACGTCACCTTCGCGCACCGCGACGGGCAAGGCGGCGTCTACAACAAGAACCTGAACCCCGACGAAGCCGTCACCGAGCTGCTCGCCCGCAACATCACCGACGCGCTCTCCGAGCGGAACGGGAAACCCAGCCAGTACAACCAGTTCGAGGACGGCAACGTCCGCTACCAGACCAACATCGACCTGCTGAACCGGGAGTTCGACCGGCCGCGGTCCAAGTGGGACAGCTTCAAACCCGGCCCGGCGTTCCAGACCATGCTCGGCGACTACTTCGTCGGCACGACGCCACCCGCCACCACGTCCGGGACGCGTCCGGCGCCGCCGAGCACCGCACCGACCACGCGGGGCGTCGACCAGGACGTCCAGCCGCCGAACGCACCGTGGCGCAACCCGTTCCGCTCCACGCCCCCGCCACCGCCGCCGTCGATCTCCGCGCCGATCCCGCTGGTCGACCTGCCGCCCACCAACGCCAACACCAACGGCAACACCAACGGCAACACCGACACCACGCCCACCCCGGCCACGCCCGCGCCGGCAGCACCAGCCCCCGCGGCACCCGCCCCGGCACCGAACCCCGCACCGGGGCCCGTGCTCGGGTCGCGGAACCTGCCGGACTTCTTCCAGCAGGGCAAGGCACTCGGCACGATCGCGCCCACCGACGTGCGGGGCGCCCAGCACGTCACCGGCACGATGACCGGCATCACGCCGGCCGACGCCGCCGTCATCGAAAGCGCGCTGGAGAACAACTTCGAGTCGTTCCTCGGCCAGGGCCGCGACTTCCAGGTCAAGATCGACGGCACCTGGTACGAGGCCAACGTCCAGGCCACCATGCTCCCGCCGGCCGACGTCGCCGCGGTCACCAGCACGCCGTCCACCACCACCAAGGTGGACATGGCCGCCCAGTCCGCCGCCAACACGGGCACCGCCACCAACCTCACCACCGCCAACGACATCGGCCTCGCCGCGGCGGCGAGCGCGGGCGTCGGCCCGTACGGCTCGCTGGCCGGCAAGGCGCAGCTCGCCACCCCCGCCACCACGCTGAACACCTCCTCCGGCACGGTGGACCAGCGGTTCATCCGCGGCGGCGAGAGCTCGACGAACGTCGACGTCCCGGTCTCCTTCCAGGTCACGCTCACCGCCGCCAACGGCACCGTGCGCCCGATCCAGGCGGTCAACGGCGGCGTCACCCTCGCCGTGCCGAACGACCTGGAGACGATGGCCAACTCCGGCAACGCCCAACCGGCCGCGGCCCTGCCGCCGGGCTGGGGCGCGAAGCTGGAGCACCCGACGCCCGAAGCGGTCACGGACTTCGACGCGAAGCAGGCGTTCACCGACGTCGCCGCGAAGATGCACCCGTCGATCACCAAGATCGGCGCGCCGGGCCGCACCGCGTTGCAGGACTTCCTCAACCCCACCACCGTCCGCGACAACCTCGGCGCGATGCTCGGCGGTTGGGTCACGTCCCCGGACCTGGTCAGCCCGCACGGCAGCAAGGCCAACGCCGTGCAGATGAAGGCCACCCTGCTGACCGCCGAACTGGTCGGCACGACCGACGCCGCCCAGCTGCGGCTGCACGAGTCCCAGTCCACCGGCAGCTCCCTGTCCGCCACCAGCAAGACCGGCTTCGACGCCGCGGCCGGCGTGGGCGGCGGTGTGGGCGTGCCGGGCGTGATCGGCGGCACGGGCGGCGTCACGGCCGGCTACTCGGCCCGCACCTCGGACACCTCGAGCTCGGGCACGACCAGCAGCACCCGCACCGGCATCCAGCTCAAGGGTGCCACCGGCCTCTACAAAGTGACCGCGAACGTCCACGTCCGCACGCCCAACGGCGCGGACGTCGTCATGCCGGTCACCACCTACATGCGGGTCGGCCTGCCCGAGGCCGCCTCGCTGACCCTGCCGGTGCCGCCGGGCACCGACGCCGGCCTGACCAAGCCCGGCACGGCGGGCACCAAGCACCTCCCGCCCTACCTGGCCGCAGACCTGGCGGCGGGCAACGTCAAGGTCGGCGAGTTCGGCCCCGGCGCGCAGGTGCAGGCGCAGGTCCAGGCCACGTTGCGCGACCTGCCCGGCTTCGGCAAGTTCCTGCCGGGCTGGAACGACCCGGACACCGGCGCGCGCAAGGGCCAGGGCCTGGCCGACGTCGCGGAGGCCATGGCGAACCAGCGCAAGCTCGACGCGGAGCTGTCGCCGACCGCGCTGAAGACCAAGATGGACAGCCTGCTCGGCCCCGGTGTGCAGGTGCAGCTCAAGAAGCGCGGCCTGAGCACCAACGAGTACGTCAACGTCACCGTCCGCGCCCGACCGGTGGGCACCCGGCACCTCGGCCAGGTCGACGCGCGCAACGTGCGCGGCTCGGCGAACACCGCGCCGAAGCTGGACAGCACCACCGCCACGCAGAAGTCGGTCAGCGTCGGCGTCGAGGGCAAGGCGGTGTTCCCGGTCAAGACCGGCGCCGCGTCGCTCACCCCGACGCCGCAGGTCGGCGCGAAGTACACCTACGGGTGGGGCGCCAAGAACACCGGCGGACCCACGGTCACCAGCACGGGGCTCAACGTCGGCAGCCCGGACGCCCAGGTGTTCTCGCAGGACCTGGAGTTCATCGTCGAGATCACCACGTTCAGCCGCAACCGGGCGTGGGTCAAGCGGGTCACGCCCGGCTCGCCGATCCTCCAGGTGCCCGACCCCAAGCCGGTCGCCAGGACCGGCGGCCCCAACCAGCCCGGCGTGGTGAGCCTGCCGCAGATCTCCGGCCCGGTGCACCTGTGGGTGTCGGACAGCTCGGCGATGGACCACGACCCGTCCGGCTTCGAGCCGGGCAAGCCGGTGGCCACCAAGCTGGACCGGCCGCCGTCGATCAAGGACCTGCTCAACCCGCCCGCGCCGCGGCCCGCCGCGCCGGACTTCCTGCACGTCGAGGCCGTCGTCAACACCGAGGCGGTGCGCGACCAGGCCATCGAGGCGCTCAACCTGGCCGCGAAGGGCGACTCGTCGCTCACCGTGCCGGGCACGGAGGCGCGCAACCAGATCGACAAGCTGTTCAGCCCGGAGAGCATCAAGGCCAACCTGCGCAAGCTGACCGAGACCGGCATGCAGGAGAACGGCCTGAAGTACGGCCGCCGGGTCACCGACCGCACCGGCGCCATCGGCATGGCGATCGAGCTGGGCAACCCGAAGCTGGTGTCGATCTCCGACAGCACCGGCACGGAGAACGCGACCACCGGCGGCTACAAGGCCGGTGACGCGAAGAGCAGCAGCCACACCGTCGACCTCACCGCCGGCGTCAACCTGCCGGTCAAGCCGAACGCGGCGCCGCAGCCCGCGGGCGAGCCGAAGCCCGCGTCGGGCTCGGGCGGCGTCGCCGTGGCGGGCAAGATCACGCCGTACTCGTCGTCGAAGACCAGCGCGACCGAGGTCAGCGGCAGCGTCGACCGCAACTACGTCACCCCGCCCAGCGCGCGGACCGTGCTGATCCAGCTCGACGCGGACGTCACCGTGGTCGGCGAGAGCCGGTCGGGCAACGTCGTCTACGGCGGCACCCCGCGCGTCGAAGGCGCCAAGGTCACCCTGCCCGGCGGCGTGTTCGTGCGGGTCAGCGAGGACGTGGCGCGCGAGTTGGGCGTGCTGCCGAAGGTGCAGCCGACGACGCCGCCGCCCTCGTTCGGCACGATGGCGCCGCCGGCCACGCTGACGCCGGACCGGCCCAGCTCGCTCGGCCTGAGCACGCTGGACACCGCGCCGGACCTGTCGGGCCTGGTCTCCGGCCTGATCACCGACCTCAACCAGCGGACCAGCGGTCCGTTCAAGAGCGACCTGGTGCCGGACTCGGTCCTCAAGGACTCGATGAACAACTTCCAGCGGCTGGTCGACTTCACCTCGCCGACGAGCGTCAAGGCGATGATCGACAGCGCGCTGGACGGCGGCGTTCCGCTGCTGCTGCACCAGCCGGGGACGTTCGGCAAGGACACCTACCAGGTCACGCTCAAGGCGAAGGTCAAGGGCGCGCCGGCCTTCTCCGGCGTCGTCAACGACGGCGTCGACATGGAGCACACCATCGCGGGCGCCCGGAAGGCGACCGACGGCCTCGGCCGGTCGACCGGGTGGGGCGTCGGCCTCAAGTCGCCCGGCCTCGCCCAGCCGGGCAGCGCGAACCCGAACGTGTCCGGCGGCGTCGGCGTGATCGCCGCGGCGAACGTCGGCCAGCAGCACAGCAGCAACGTCACGAAGGCCACCACCGAGCAGTTCGGCCACCTGCGCGCGGGCGGCGGCCCGGCCGTGAAGTACACCGTGCCCCTCGAGTTCGAGCTGGTGGTGGAGAAGGGCACCCAGGTCGTCACCAGCGCCACCGCCCCGCCGCAGGACGTCGTGGTGCGGCTGCACGCGGACAACCAGAAGGTGTTCACCCCGGCCGCCACGCCACCGGCCGGCTACACGTCGACCACGACCCGGCAACCGGCCGCGCAGGGCACGCCGCAGGCCGCGACGGCGTGGCAGCAGAACGGCTCACCGGCCACGCTGCCGGCCAAGGCGTCGGTGGAGAACCTGCGCGGGGCCCAGGACCTGCGTGCCGCGGCGATCCGGGCGCTGACCGCGGCGGGCGCGAACGAGGGCATCACCGGCAAGGGCACCGGCCCGCTGAACACCCTGCTGTCGACGCTCAGCTCGGAGAACCTCCAGCCGAGCCTGCCGGGGATGCTCGACGGCCCGTTGGACGTGCCGGGGCTGCACGAGGCCGCGTTGACGTTCGGGCAGCACGCGGACGTGAAGGTCTACGCCAAGCTGGTCAACCCGAGGCTGGGTGGCCTGAGCGACGGCGTGAACCTGGAGAACCCGAAGTCCTCGGTCACCACGACCTCCGGCGAGGCCAAGCACAGCGAGACCGGCGACCTCTCGGCGGGCTGGGCCACCGGCAGCGCCGCGGTCGCGCCGAGCCAGGACCCGAAGGACACCGCGAACTTCGCCACCGGCGGCGTCGAGACCAGGCACGCCGCCGAGGACGCGGAGGCGCTGTCCGGCGGCTCGGCGACCAACAAGACCAACAACCTCAAGCCGCAGGGCCGCACCGGTCTGGTCGACTTCGACGTGGAGTACCGCGTGGTCGCCACGGTCGGCGGCCGGACCAGCGTGGTCGACCTGAGCGTGCCGGGCTCGGCGTCGGTGCGGATGCCGTCGACCGAGGCCGAGACCGTGCTCGGGCGTGACTTCGACGCCGGGCTGAGCAACGCGCAGACCGCGGTCAAGGACACCGCCAAGGCGTGGCGCGACGCGGAGCTGGCGGTCGACAAGGCGCGGCACGACGCGCAGGCCGTGATCAACCGGGTGGCCGCCGACGTCGCCCGGCTCCAGAGCGACCTGACGAGCTCGCAGGTCGACCACAACGACGCGATCGGCCACCAGCTGACCGAGGCCGGCCGCGTGCCCGCCCTGGAGCAGGCCGTCCAGGACGCGCAGACCCGGCGTGACGCGGCGAACGACGTGGTCGCGGACCTGCGCGACCGGATCCCGGGCCTCGACTCGGCCCACCGGGACGCGCAGGTCGCGCTGGCCGACGCCGACGCGGAGGTGCGCTCCACCGGGCGCGACCTGGCGGACGCGAACACTGAGCTGGACGCGGCGCGGGTCAGGCTGGACGACGCGCAGGCGGCGTTGGACGTCGCCCAGGGCGACCTCGACGCGCACCTCGACAACCGCCCCGACGACGCGCCGCCGATCGCCGAGGACAAGGTCGCCAAGGACCTGGTCGGCAAGGTGGACGACGCCCGTGCCGCGCGCGACACCCGGGCGACCGAGGTCGAGACGGCGGTCGAGGTCGCCGACGCGGCGCAGGCCGCGAACACCAGCGCGATCGAGGCGCGGGCCGCCGCGCAGGTCGCGGTCGACCAGGCCCGGACCGCCGCCGAGCAGGCGCGGATCGACCTCGACCGGGCCAACGGCACCCTGGAGACCGCTCAGGGCGAGCTGGACAACGCCGAAACCGGCCTGGAGACCGGCCGTGACGCCGCTCAGCGCACGGCGGGCGCGCAGCAGTCCGCGGCGCTGGCCCACCACCAGGTCGAGAGCACCATCGCGGAACTGGAAGCGGAGATCACCACGGCCGAGGTGGAGCTCGACAAGCGCCGCGCCGAGGCCGACGCCCGCCAGCGCGACTGGTGGAACGCCCGCATCGAGGTCGACCAGCGGATCGCCGACTTCAACCGCCCGACCCCGCCTCCCGCGCCTCCCGCCCCGCCCGCCGGCACGCCGGTCATCACCATCACCCCGCCGGCCGACACGACGACGAACGGGACGCAGCCCGCCTCTTCGTCCACGACGACCAACGGCACGCAGCCCGCCCCGTCGTCCACGACCGACACCACCGCACCACCGGCACCGCCCCGATCGCCCGACACCACCCGATCCACCACGGACGCACCGGCGCCGCCGACCACCCCGTCGACCGCACCGCAGACACCCACATCCGCATCCGCACCGGCACCGGCACCGGCACCGGCCAAGCCGACCGAGCGGGCCGCCGGCGGTCCCCGTCCCGAGCTGTCCCTGGACGTCCCGCCGACCTCAGCGCCGTCACCGGAGCAGGTCGCCCGGCTCGACGCCCTGGCCGCCGACCTCGCCGAGTCCAACGCGATGCGCGACCGCAACGGCTACCGGCCCGCCGTGGTCGAGGTCTCCGGCCCCCACGCCCGAGCCGTCGCCGACGTGCTCACGGCCAAGGGCATCGACGCCACCGTCCGCGACACGAACGGCACCACCACCGACGTGCACGTGGACCACGACCTGCGCCGCCCCGACGGCTGGACGCCGCCCGAAGCGCCCAAGGGCGTGAAGGTCACCGACACCGTCATCACCTCACCCGCGCCGCAGGGGCCGCACCCGGTCCTGGACAACCCGGACTGGCGGCACAGCACCGCGCCCGGCGCCGACTGGTTCGACCCGAAGCCGGACGCCGCCACCTCCGCCGACATCCGGACCGCGCGCGCGGACGCCCCCGTCACCAGCACCGTCCGCGGCGAGGACGGCGGTGTCCTGGACCGCACCACCATCGGTCCCGACGGCGTGAGCATGAAGGCGTGGCGCGGTCCGATCGCCTACGACACCCGCGTGCTGGACGTCAACGGCGTGCCGGTGCGCGACTTCACCGTCAAGGTCTTCCTCGACCCCGCCGGCAACGCCACCCCCGACCAGGTCTCCGAGGTCCGCAACCGCACCAGGCAGGGCGTCGAGGCGCTGTTCAACAACGGCAGCCGGCTGCCCAGCGGCGAGCAGTTCCACGTCACCGTCGAGTTCACGGACGACCCCGCCGACGCGCACGGCAGCATCACCGTGACCGCCCCCGAGGGCCGCGCCAACCAGCTGAACTGGCCCGTCGACTCCGACGCCCGCACGCTCGGCCACGAGGTCGGCCACTTCCTCGGCCTGCACGACGAGTACTTCGAGACCGGCGACGTCAAGCCGATCTTCCAGCACCAGGACGGCAAGGGCCGCGTCGTCGACGACAACGCGCCCATGACGGCGGGCGTCGACGCCCCGGACGCGAGCGTCAAGCCGCGCAACCTGTGGCTGGTCGAGAACCGGATGCACGCGCTGGAGTCGTTCAACCCGCCGGGCACGCCCCCGACCACCACGCCGAGCACCACGCCCGCCCAGGACGCCGACGTGCGGCCGCCGAACGCGCCGCGCCTGCCGTTCCGCCGCACCACCCCGAACCCGGTCATCCCCCTGGCCAGGATCACCCCGCCCACCCCGGGCTGGGTGCTGACCGCCACCAACCTGCCGGACTTCTTCCAGCACAACCAGGGCCTCGGCTCGATCGCACCGGTCGACGTGCGGGGCGCCGCCAGGGTCGCGGGCGCGATCGACGGCCTCGACGCCAAGGACGCGGCCCGCATCGAGACCGCGATCGGCTCCGACTTCGAGTCGTTCCTCGGGCACGGCCGCGACTTCCAGGTCAAGGTCGGCGGTCGCTGGTACGAGGCCCACGTGCAGGCCACGATGCTCCCGCCGGCCGATCAGGCCACCGCGGTCGAAACGCCGTCCACGAACACCAAGGTGGACATGACCGCGCTGGGCGGCACGAGCACGTCCACGACCAACACCCTGGCCACCGCCAACGACGTCGGCGGCGCCGCCACGGCCGGTGTCGCGGTCGGACCGTACGGCTCGCTCGGCGGCAAGGCCCAGCTCGCCACCCCCGCCACCGCCCACGTCAGCTCGACGTCCACAGTGGACCAACGGGCGATCCGCTCGGGCGAGTACTCCACGCAGGCCAAGGTCCCGGTCAGCTACCAGATCACGCTCACCGACGCCCACGGCGTCGCCCAGGCCCCGATCACCGTGGACTCCACCCCCGCCGACCCGGTCGACGTCACGCTCCAGATCCCCGACGACCTCACCACCATCGTGGAGTCGAACCCGACCCTCGCCCAGAACCCGAACGCCCCCACCGGCGACTGGGGCGCGCGGTTGGAGCACCCGGTGCCGGAGACCGTCGCGGTCACCGACCCCGGCAAGGCGTTCACCGACGTGGCGGCCAAGCTGCACCCGTCCATCGTGAAGATCGGCTCACCCGGCCGCGCCGCGCTCCAGACGTTCCTGAGCCCGACCACGATCCGCGACAACCTCGGCGCGATGCTCAACGGCTGGGTGACCTCGCCGGACCTGGTCAGCCCCCACGCGAGCAAGGGCGCCGCGGTCCAGGCGCACGCGACGCTGCGCACCGCCGAACTCGTCGGCGTGCACGACTCCACCCAGCTGCGGCTGCACGAGACCACGTCGTACAGCACTGGCGTCACCGCGACGACCAAGACCGGGTTCGACGCCAACGCGAGTGTCGGCGGCGGCGCCATCGTGCCGAACCAAGTCGGCGGCCGGGGCGGCGTCACCGTGGGCTACTCGGCCCGCACCGCGGAGTCCTCGAACGCGGGCACGAACACCAGCAACCGCACCGGCATCCAGCTCAAGGGCCAGACCGGCCTGTACAAGGTGACGGCCGACGTCGAGGTGCGCACACCCAGCGGCGACAACGTCATCGTCCCGGTGACCACCTACATGCGCATCGGCACGCCGGAAGCGGCGGCGCTGAACCTGCCGGTGCCGGAGGGCACGCCCACCGGCATCGCCAAGCCGACGGCGCAACCGCGGTGGGCGCCGCCGTACGTGGACGGCGCGTTCGCCGCGGGCAACGTGAAGGTGGGCGACTTCGAACCCGCCTCCCGGGTGCAGCCGCAGGTCGAGGCGGCGCTGAAGAACGTCAAGGGCCTATCGGACCTGCTGCCGAACTGGAACAACCCCCAGGCGAACCCGCGCAGCAGCAAGGGCCAGGGCTTCGGGGACGTGTCACGGCAACTGGCCAACCAGCGCAAGCTGGACCAGTTGTCGCCGACCGCGCTCAAGTCCAACATGGACGGTCTGCTCGGACCGGGCGTCCAGGTCCAGCTGAAGAGCTCCGACGCCACCACCGACACCTACGTCAACATCACGGTCAAGGCGAAGATCGACAACACCAGGCACCTCGGGCAGGCGGACGCGCGCAACGTGCGCGGCTCGTCGTCCAGCGGGCCGAAGCTGGACAGCACCACCGCCACCACCAAGGGCTGGAGCGGCGGCGTCGAGGGCCTGGTCGTCATCCCGGTCAAGGGCGCCACCACCACGGTGACCCCGACGCCGCAGGTCGGCGTGAAGTACAACCACTCGTGGACGACGAAGAACACCGGCGGCCCCACGGTGAACAGCACCTCGCTGAACGTCGGCAGCCCGAACGCGCAGGTGTTCGCGAGCGACGTGGAGTTCGAGGTCGAGATCACCACGTTCACCCGGCCGCGGTCGTGGCTGCGGCGGGTGACACCCGGCCTGCCCGGACAGCACGCGCCGCAGCCGCGCGTGGTGGCGCGCACGGTCGGCGCGTCGATCGACCCGACCGCGCGGAACAACCCCCAAATCCTGCCGCAGATCCACGGCGCGGCGACCCTGTGGGTGTCCGACGGCTCGGCGATGAAGTCGGACCCGTCCGGCTTCAGGCCCGGCGACCCGGTGGTGACCGCGCTGACCGAAGCGCCCACCGTCAAGGACCTGCTCACCACCCGGACAGGGCCGAAGTCGCCGGAGTTCCTGCACGTCGAAGCGGTGGCGAACACCACTGCCCTGCGCGACGCGGCAGTCGACGCGCTCAACCGGGCAGCGGGCAAGGACTCGGCGCTGACCGTGCCCGGCACCGAGGCGCGCAACCAGATCGACCGCATGTTCAGCCCGGAGAACGTGAAGGCCAACCTGCGCAAGATGGTCGAGACCGGGATGCAGGAGCAGAGCCTCCGGTACGACCGACGGGTCACCGACCGCACCGGTTCGGTCGGCGTGTCGATGAAGCTCGGCAACCCCAAGCTGGTGTCGATCTCCGACGACACCGGCACCGAGAACGCGATCACCGGCGGCTACAAGGCGGGCGACGCCAAGTCGGTGAGCCGGTCGGTCGACATCACCGGTGGCGTGAACGTCATGGTCAAACCGACCCCCACCGCGCCACCCCCGGGCGAGCCGACCCCGGCCAGCGGTGCCGGCGGCGTGGCCGGGATCGGCAAGTACACCCCGTGGTCGGACTCGAAGGCCGAGGCGCGGGAGATCAGCGGCAGCGTCGACCGCAACGTCGTGACACCGGGCACGGCCAGGACCGTGCTGGTGCAGTTGGACGCGGACGTGACAATCGTCGCCGAGAGCCGGGCGGGCAACGTGTTCCACGGGGGCACGCCGCACGTCGAGGGCTCCACCGTGACGCTGCCGAAGTCGGTGTTCGTGCGGGTCAGCGAGGACGTGGCACGTGAGATGGGCGTGCTGCCGAACGTCAAACCGGACGTCAGCACGCCCTCCTTCCCGACGATGGCGCCGCCGAGGACGCTGGCCGTCGACGAGCCCGGCGCGCTCGGCCTGTCCGCCGTCGAGCAGGTGCCGGACCTGAACGGCGTGGTGACCGACCTGATCGCGGACGTGAACCAGAAGACGGGAAAGCTCTTCGGTGACCCGCTGGTGCCCGATTCGGTGCTGAAGGACTCGATGAACAACCTCCAGCGCCTGGTCGACTTCAGCTCGCCGACCAGCGTCAAGGCGATGATCGACAGCGCGCTGGACGGCGGCGTGCCGCTGCTCGTGCACCAGCCGGGCACGTTCGGCAACGACACGTACCAGGTCACGCTGCGCGCGAAGACGGGCGAGCCGCGGTTCGACCGGGTCGTCAACGACGGCGTCGACATGGAGCACACCACCGCCACCGCGGAGAAGGTCACCGACGGCCAGGGCCGGGGCAAGGGGTGGGGTGTCGGGTTCAAGGCGCCGGGCCTGTTCCAGCCGAGCAGCGCGAACCCGAACCTGTCCGGCACGGTGGGCGCGATCGCATCGGCCGGCTTCAACCACGCGCAGAGCAGTTCGATCACCGACGCCACCACCCGGCAGTTCGGCCACCTGCGCGCGGGCGGCGGCCCGGCGGCGAAGTACACCGTGCCGGTCGAATTCGAACTGGTGGTGGAGAGGGGCGCTCGGGTCGTCGCCACGAGGACCAGCCCCGCGCAGGACATGGTCGTCCGGCTGCACGCGGACAACCTGAAGGTCGACGGCATCACCACGCCGAACTACCCCTACATGGCGGCGGCGATCAAGCGCAGCCCCGACTTCGGCGTGCCGAGCGCCGCGACGGCGTGGCAGCGGACGAACGACCCGGCCACCCTGCCGCCGGGCGCATCGGTGGAGAACCTCCGCGGCACGAAGGACCTGCGGGACGCGGCGCTGCGCGCGTTGACCGAGGCGGGCGCGAACCAGGGCATCACCGGCAAGGGCTCCGGGCCGCTGAACACGCTGCTGTCGACGTTGAGCCCGGAGAACCTCCAGCCGAACCTGCCCGGGATGCTGGACGGTCCGCTGGACGTGCCCGGCCTGCACGAGGCGGCGCTGACGTTCGGGCAGCACGCCGACGTCAAGGTCTACGCGAAGCTCGTCAACCCGCGGCTCGGCGCGCTGAGCGACGGCGTGAACCTGGAGAACCCGCGCTCCACCGTGAGCACGACCAGCGGCGAGGCGAAGGTCAGCCAGAACGCCGACGTGTCGCTGGGCCTGGCGACGGGCAGCGTCGCCGTGAAGCGGAACGACGACCCGGCCGACACCCTCAACTTCACCACCGGCGGTGTGGAGGTCCGGCACGCGAGCGAGGACTCGCAGGCCGTCTCCGGCGGCGCGACCGACAACAAGGTCAACAACCTCAAGCCGCAGGGCCGGTCCGGGCTCGTCGAGTTCGACGTCGAGTACCGGGTGGTCGCCACCATCGGCGGCAAGACCGGCGTGGTGGACCTGGCGGTGCCCGCCTCGGCCGCGGTGCGGATGCCCGCCCCGGAGGCGGAGGCCGTGCTCGGTCACGCGTTCGACCCGGAACTCAGCGCCGCCCAGGACGACGTGAAGAGCGCGGCGAAGGCGTGGCGGGACGCGGAGATCGCGGTCGACAAGGCCCGTCACGACGCGCAGGACACCATCAACGAGGTGGCGGCCGAACTCGCCAAGACCGACAGCACGCTCACCGACCTCGAACTCGAGCTCAACACCGCGATCGAGACCGGCCTCACCGCGTCCGGCAAGGTCGGTGACCTGACGACCGACGTCGAGGACTCCCGCGAGGCCGTGGCGAAGGCGGAGGAGCGGGTCAAGGACCTGAGCGGCAAGATTCCCGGGCTGCAGGACGCGGTGCTGACGGCGAACAACGTCCTCCGCGACCGGAACGGCGACGTCATCGACAGCGCCGATGCCGTCGCCGACCTGAAAGAACGACTGAAGACGACCCGTAACCGGCTGACCACGGCGAACGACGCCCTGCTGACCGCCGAGCAGGCCCTGTCCCAGCACTGGACCACGCCACCCGCCGAGGACGCGCCGCCGGTGGACCCCGCGGTCGAGCAGGGCCTGCGGAGCGCGGTCGACTCGGCCCGCACCGCCCGCGACGGCCTCAAGACCGAGGCCAAGAGGCTGGCCGAGGAACTCGGTGAGGCGCACGAGCAGCACAAGAAGGACCTGGAGGACCAGCAGGACGCCAAGGAAGCCGCCACCAGCGCCAAGGAGGCCCTGGACGCGGCGACCGAGGCCCTGCGCCTGGCGCAGGACGGCTACACCACCGCGAACGACAACCTCACCGAGGCCCAGCACAACCTGCGCGAGCAGAAGAAGATCGTGCACGACGGGGCCAAGGCGCGCTCCGACGCGCAGCAGCGGCACGACGCCCTGGTCGCCGCCCGTGACGCGCAGGAGGCCCGCATCACGGCAGCCGAGGTGGAGCTGAACGCCAAGCGCGGCGAGGCGGACGCCAAGCAGCAGACCTGGTGGGACGCCAAGAGCGTGGTGGACCAGCGGGTCGACGCCTTCAACGCCGCACCACCGGCAGCCCGGCCGGTTCCAGCACCTGCCGACCACGCGTCCGCCACCGCCCGGTCCTCGGTGCCCCCGACGACGACCCCGACCTCCACCCGGCCGGCGCCGCCCGCGCCGCCGGTCGACGGTTCCCCGGACTTCCGGACGACCGGCAGCGCACCGTCCATTCCGGACACCGCCCGCACGTCGGGCGACCCCGTCCCCGGCAACCCGCCGAACCCGGCGCTCCCGGAACCCACGCCGTTCCACGACGGTACGGGCGGCGGGCAGCCGGAGCACGGGCCGGTCACGTCCGGACACGTCGAGGAGGCGCTGCGGCACTTGCGGTTCACCGCCGACGACCTGGCGACGGCGCCGCCGCCGACTCCCGGCGGCCTGTACGCGGCGGTCGGTCACGTCACCGCCATCCCACCGGCGACGCTCCGGCGCGACGTGGTGAGCACGTCGATCGGCCAGGTCGAGCAGGTGGCGGACTACACCGCCACCCACTCGATGCGCAAGAGCCAGCTGTACAGCGCGCTGGTCGAGAACGTGAACTGGGCGCTCAGGGATCCGGCGGAGAACGTCCGGGCGGGTCATGCCCGCGACCTCGCGGGTCGGCTCATCGCAACCCGGTTGGGCGTCAACCTGGTCATCCACCTGCCCGGTGTGCCGCAGCCGCTGCGGCTGCCGCCATTCACCGGCCCGGTCCAGCCCGAGGTGCACGTCGACCTCGTCGTGGTGGGCGGGGTGGCTACCTACCGACCCCGCTGACCAGGACTGAAGGTCCGCAATGGACGACGCAGGTCACTCTTCCGAGTGGCCTGCACCGCACAGCGGGGTGCCTGGAGGCGTGAGGCGAATCGATACAGCAGCCGTCGGGTGTCTCGTCGCTCACAGACGGGTCGGGCTGTTGGGTCGGGTGGCTCGAGCGGGTCTAGCATCCGGGGGTCAAGGTCCGCGTACGCACGTACCGGAGACCAGTCCACCACTGACGCTGGAGGCCGTTGCGCATGGCCGGCACCACCGCACCCGAGCGGGCGGGCACCTCTAAAGGGGGCGGAACGCTCTACCGCGGCGACCTGGGGATGTGGTCCTGGGTCGCGCACCGCATCACCGGTGTGTTGACGTTCTTCTTCCTGTTCGCGCACGTCCTGGACACCGCGCTGGTGCGGGTGTCGCCGGACGCGTACGACAAGGTCATCGAGACCTACAAGAACCCGATCGTCAACCTGTTCGAGGTCGGCCTGGTCGGCGCGGTCCTCTACCACGCGCTCAACGGCATCCGCGTGATGCTCGTCGACTTCTGGGAGAAGGGCGCGCGCTACCAGAAGCAGATGTTGTGGGTGGTGCTCGGCATCTGGGTGCTGGTGATGATCCCGGGCACCTACTACATGATGGTCCGCACGGTTACCGACCTGCTCGGTGGGGGTCACTGATCATGAGCGAACTGACCCTGGCCAAGCCGCGCGCACCGCGCCGCCCCGCCGCCCGCCGCAGCAACTTCGAGCTGTACAGCTGGCTGTTCATGCGCATCTCGGGTGTCGCGCTGGTGGTGCTGGTGCTCGGGCACCTGTTCATCATGAACATCCTCGACGGCGGCGTGCACCGCATCAACTTCGGCTTCGTCGCCGGCCGCTGGGCCTCGCCGTTCTGGCAGATGTGGGACCTGGCCATGCTGTGGCTGGCCCAGATCCACGGCGGCAACGGCCTGCGCACCGTGATCAACGACTACGCCCGCAAGGACGCGACCCGGTTCTGGCTCAAGGTGCTGCTCTACGTCTCGATGGTGCTGATCATCGCCCTCGGCACGTACGTGATCTTCACCTTCGACCCGAACATCACCGACTGACCCGCTGCGGGGAGTGCTCAGAGCCATGCAGTTCCACAAGTACGACGTCGTCATCATCGGCGCGGGTGGCGCCGGGATGCGCGCGGCGATCGAGTCCGGCCAGCGCGCCCGCACGGCCGTGCTCACCAAGCTCTACCCCACGCGTTCCCACACGGGCGCCGCGCAGGGCGGCATGTGCGCCGCGCTGGCGAACGTGGAGGAGGACAACTGGGAGTGGCACACCTTCGACACGATCAAGGGCGGTGACTACCTGGTCGACCAGGACGCCGCCGAGATCATGGCGAAGGAGGCCATCGACGCGGTCCTCGACCTGGAGAAGATGGGCCTGCCGTTCAACCGCACGCCCGAGGGCAAGATCGACCAGCGGCGGTTCGGCGGCCACACCCGCAACCACGGCGAGGCGGCCGTGCGCCGGGCGTGCTACGCGGCCGACCGCACCGGCCACATGATCCTGCAGACGCTGTACCAGAACTGCGTCAAGCACGGCATCGAGTTCTTCAACGAGTTCTACGTGCTCGACATCTGCATGACCGAGACCGCCGACGGCCCGGTGTGCACCGGCGCGGTGGCCTACGAGCTGGCGACCGGCGAGATCCACGTCTTCCAGGCCAAGTCCGTGGTGTTCGCCACCGGCGGCTTCGGCAAGGTCTTCAAGACCACCTCCAACGCGCACACGCTGACCGGCGACGGCATGGGCATCGTGTTCCGCAAGGGCCTGCCGCTGGAGGACATGGAGTTCTACCAGTTCCACCCGACCGGTCTGGCGGGCCTCGGCATCCTCCTCACCGAGGGCGCCCGGGGCGAGGGCGCGATCCTGCGCAACGCGTCCGGCGAGCGGTTCATGGAGCGCTACGCCCCCACCATCAAGGACCTCGCGCCGCGCGACATCGTCGCCCGCTCGATGGCCCTGGAGGTGCTGGAGGGCCGCGGCGCCGGCCCGAACAAGGACTACGTCCTCCTCGACTGCACCCACCTGGGCGCCGAGGTGCTGGAGACGAAGCTCCCCGACATCACCGAGTTCGCCCGCACGTACCTCGCGGTCGACCCGGTGACGGAGCCGGTGCCGGTCTACCCGACCGCGCACTACGCGATGGGTGGCATCCCGACCAACGTGCACGGCGAGGTGTTGCGGGACAACGACAACGTCGTGCCCGGCCTCTACGCCGCCGGCGAGTGCGCGTGCGTGTCCGTGCACGGCGCGAACCGGCTCGGCACGAACTCGTTGCTGGACATCAACGTGTTCGGCCGCCGCGCGGGCATCGCCGCCGCCGAGTACGCGCTGGCGCACGACCACGTCGAGCTGCCCGAGAACCCGGCGGCCCAGGTCGAGGCGCAGGTGGCGCTGGTGCTGTCCGAGCACGGCGAGGAGCGGGTGGCGGACATCCGCACCGAGCTGCAGGCCACCATGGACGCCAACGCGTCGGTGTACCGCACCGAGGACACGCTCAAGACGGCGCTGCACGACGTGCAGGCGTTGAAGGAGCGCTACCAGCGGATCACCGTGCAGGACAAGGGGAAGCGGTTCAACACCGACCTCCTGGAAGCCGTCGAGCTGGGCTTCCTCCTGGAGCTGGCCGAGGTTCTCGTCGTGGGCGCGCTGGCGCGCAAGGAGTCCCGCGGCGGTCACGCGCGCGAGGACTACCCGAACCGCGACGACACGAACTTCATGCGCCACAGCATGTACTACAAGCAGGGCGACGGCTTGGCGGCCGACATCCGGCTCGACTACAAGCCCGTGACGTTCACCCGGTACCAGCCGATGGAGCGCAAGTACTGATGACCGCTACCGCTGAAGTGTCCACCGGCTCGCGCGGGAACCAGCCCCCCGTGCCGGACGGCGCGATCACCGTCACCCTGAAGGTGCGCCGGTTCAACCCGGAGTTCGACGACGAGCCGCGCTGGGACTCGTTCGAGATCCCGGCCCTGCCGTCGGACCGCGTGCTGAACCTGCTGCACTACGTGAAGTGGTACCTCGACGGGACGCTGACGTTCCGCCGGTCGTGCGCGCACGGCATCTGCGGCTCGGACGCGATGCGCATCAACGGCGTGAACCGGCTGGCGTGCAAGGTGCTGCTGAAGGACCTGCTGGCGAGCGGCGGCAAGCCGACCACGATCACCATCGAGCCCATCAAGGGGCTGCCGGTCCACAAGGACCTGCTGGTCGACATGGAGCCGTTCTTCGAGGCGTTCAAGGCGGTCAAGCCGTACCTCATCACGTACGGCAACGAGCCGACGCGCGAGCGGGTCCAGTCCATCGCCGACCGCGAGCGGTTCGACGACACCACCAAGTGCATCCTGTGCGCGGCGTGCACCACGTCGTGCCCCGTGTACTGGACCGAGGGCTCGTACTTCGGCCCGGCGGCGATCGTGAACGCGCACCGGTTCATCTTCGACAGCCGTGACGAGGGCGCCGAGGAGCGCTTGGACATCCTCAACGACGTCGACGGCGTGTGGCGCTGCCGGACCACCTTCAACTGCACCGACGCGTGCCCGCGCGGCATCCAGGTCACGAAGGCCATCCAGGAGGTCAAGCGCGCCCTCCTCTTCAAGCGCACCTGACCCCACCGCACCCGACGCGAAGGGCCCCCGAGCACCTCGGGGGCCCTTCTCTCGTCCGTGGGCCGGGTACCCCGAGTTCAACGCCGAGGACGGGCACCCGGCGCGGACTTCGGCCCTGGTGCCGTCCTGGGCGTCGAACTCACCGGTCCTGGAGGTTCGACAGGCGGGACCGGAACGTTCGACTCGCGGTCAGGGTTGGTTCTGGGCGGCCGCGCGGGCGGCGCGGGCGGCTTTGGCGCGGCGGTTGCGCAGGTACATCACCAGGCCCAGGAGCAGGCCGAGGCCGGCGACGGCGGTGATCGGGCCGCCCACGTTGCCGAACGCCGTCTGCATGGCGGAGGGCTGGGTGCCGTCCGGGCTGGAGTTGGCGACCTCGCCGACACCGGCGCTGGTCGGCGTCGGCCGGGGCTCGGTGGTCTTCTTCTTCGCCTGGGGCGCGCCCTCGACCAGCCTGCCGACCGGGTTGCCCGACGCGGCGGGCTCCAGGGCGAAGCCGTAGTCGAGCAGGCGGGCGGCCTGGTCGGTCATCCGGACCGGCTGCTGCTGGCCCCGCAGCAGCACGACCACGAGCCGCTTGCCGTTGCGCTCGGCCGCACCCACGTAGGTGTGCTGCGCGTCGTCGGTGAACCCGGACTTGCCGCCCAACGCACCCTGGTACGTGGTCAGCAGCCGGTTGTCGTTGACGATCGGCACGGTCCCGTTGCCGTTGGCCGCCGGGAAGTCGATCCGCTGCGTCATCACGGCCTTGACGAAGTCCGGGTACTTCATCGCCTCGCGGTAGATCAACGCCACGTCGTAGGCCGACGTCGACGTGCCCGGCGCGTCCAGCCCGGACGGCGTCACGGCCCGCGTGTCCAGCGCGCCCAGCTCGGCCGCCAGGGCGTTCATCTTCCGGATCGCGGACGGCACCCCGCCGAGCCGACGGGCCAGCGCGTGCGCCACGTCGTTGCCCGACGCCATGACCAGCGCCTGGAGCATCTGCTCGACGCTGTACTCGGCGCCGTTGCGCAGCCCGATGCAGGTGCACTCCTGCGCGAGGTCCTCCGGCGTCGCCGCCACCGTGGCGTCGGGCGCCAGCTCCTTGGCCACCACCATCGCCAGCAGCACCTTGATCACCGACGCGGGCCGCTGCCGGCCGTGCGGGTCGAGGGCCGCGAGCACGGCGCCGTTGTTCATGTCGGCGAGCAGCCAGCTCTTGGCCGTGATGCCGTCCGGCGGCACGGGCGCGTTCGGTGGCAGCACGAGACCGCACTCACCGAGGCGCTGTCCCCCGATCGGGCTCTCCGGTACCTCGATCGGTGGTGGAGGCTTCTCGCCTGGCGCCACCTGTTCGGAGGTGTCGACCGGTGGGGGCGGTGACACCTTGTTCTCGCAGGCCGGCTGTGCGGCCGCGACCGGTGCGGCCACGAACGACGCGCCGGCCATCAGCGCACAAGCAGCCAGGACCAGGGCAACGGGCCGTCGGAACGCGGAGGAACGCACCCGCCCAGGCTATCCACCCCGGATGAGTGACCTGCACCCGCCACGTCCGATACTGCTCCGGTGAAGCTCTCCCGCGGCATGTCCGTGTTCCTGCTTGCCTTCGGGGTGTGGTCCTGGGTGATCTGGCCGACCTTCCTGCGCAACATCTGGAAGGACCCCCGTTCGTGGGACGGCGGCCCGACCACGTTCTTCACCGTCCACCTGCTGCTCGTTGTCGCGTCGCTCACATTCGGCACGGTCATCGGTGTGCTGGGCGTGCGCGGGCTGCGGGCGGCCAGAAGCGCCAAGAGCGAGTAAACCCACCACACCTGGAGGCTCCGCCGTGGAGTTCGTGCGCCTACTGCTGGTGTTCCTGCACCTGCTCGGCATGGGCATGCTGATCGCGATGTTCTTCGTCCAGCGCCGGTCCGGGGCCGACGCCCCGCTGAACAACGGCTGGCTGCACGGCAGCGCGTTGCAGCTGCTCACCGGCCTGGCGCTGATGGGCCTGGCCCCGGTGACCGACCAGGACTACAACGACATCAAGATCGGCGTGAAGCTGCTGGTCCTGGTCGTCATCGCGGCGCTGGTCGCGCTCAACCTGAAGAAGAAGCCCGCCGCCTGGCTCACGCCCGTGCTGGCCGGCCTCGTCGTGGTGAACGTCGGCATCGCCGTCTTCTGGACGTAGGCGCGGACCTCAACGCCGCCGGAACAACGCACCCAGCAGCAGCCCCGCGCCGACCAGCCCGACGGCGGCGCGGGGGCTGGGCCCGGACCGCACCTCCACCACGGGCCGGATCACGGCCGGCGGTGGCGCCGCCGGCGGCTCCTTGACCGCGTTCTCCCGCGCCGTGGCCGTCCACGCGGTGATGAACAGCAGGAACTGCGCCACCAGGTTCGCGAACACCAGCACACCGATGACCGGCCCGAACGCCGCACCGGCCGGCGAGCTCGTGACGCTGCTCAGGTAGATCGTCGCGACCTGCTTGAGGGTCTCGAACCCGATCGCCGCCGCCGCGGCGCCCTTGACCGCGCTGCGCCAGCCGACGGGCTCGCGCGGCAGCTTGGCCAGCACCCAGAGGAACACCAGCCAGTTCGCGACCAGCGCCAGCGCGATCGTGCCGATCTTCAGCATCGCCTCGGCCCACCCGACGCCGTCCAGGCCGACCCACCGCAGCACCAGCTCGGCGAACCCGCTGCCCGCGGCCGTCAGGCCGAACGACACCACCAGCGCCAGCCCGAGGCTGATCAGCGCCAGGAAGTCCTTCGCGATCGTCTTCAGGAACGGTCGGTCGGCCTTCGCGTGGCCCCACTGCGCGGTCAGCGCGTCACGCAGGTTGCTCATCCAGCCGAGGCCGGAGTAGGCGGCGGCCAGCAGGCCGAGCACGCCGACCGTGCCCTTGGACTCGATGGCCTGCTCGACCACCTCGTTGATGGTGTTGCCGAGCGTGCCCGGCACCGCCTCCGCGATGGAGGCCTTCAGCTCGTCGAGCAGGCCCGGCTCCGAGGCGAGCACGAAACCGGCGACGGCGAAGCCGATCATCAGCATGGGCACGAGCGACAGCACGCTGAAGTACGTCACCGCCGCCGCGTAGTGCGCCCCGTACTGCTCGCTGTACCGCTCGGCGGCCCGGAACAGGTGGTCGAGCCAGGGCCGCTGACGACGCATCCGGTCGAGCTTCGACTCGGTCCCACCCTTTTCCGCCACACGGAAAAGTTAATGCGTCAGGTGATCACACGCCACTCGACAGGAAGCCGATCCGGTCGTAGGCCCGCGCCAGCGTCTTCGCGGCCACGCCGCGCGCCCGTTCCGCGCCGCGCGCCAGCACCTTGTCCAGCTCGGCGGTGTCGTCCAGGTACTCGGCCACCCGCGCCCGGACCGGCGTGACGAACTCGGTGAACACCTCGCCGAGGTCCTTCTTCAGGTCCCCGTAGCCCTTGCCGTCGTAGTCCGCGACCAGGGACTCGATCGACCGCCCGGTCAACGCCGAGTAGATCACCAGCAGGTTGCTCACGCCGGCCTTGTGCTCGGGGTCGTACACGATCTCGCGGCCGGTGTCCGTGACCGCCGACCTGATCTTCTTGGCCGACCGCTTCGGGTCCTCCAGCAGCTCCACCACGCCCGCCGGCACGGACTTCGACATCTTCGACGTCGGGTCCTGGAGGTCGTAGATCTTCGCGGTGTCCTTGACGATGAAGGGCTCGGGCAGCCGGAACGTCTTGCCGTAGCGGGTGTTGAACCGCTGCGCCAGGTCGCGGGTCAGCTCGAGGTGCTGCCGCTGGTCCTCGCCGACCGGCACGTGGTGCGCCTGGTAGAGCAGGATGTCCGCGGCCTGCAGGATCGGGTACGTGAACAGGCCGACGCCGATGGCCGACTCCTGCCGCGCGGACTTGTCCTTGAACTGGGTCATCCGGCTGGCCTCGCCGAAACCGGTCAGGCACTGCAGCACCCAGCCGAGCTGGGCGTGCTCGGGCACGTGCGACTGCACGAACAGCGCCGAGCGGTCCGGGTCGATGCCGAGCGCGAGCAGCTGCGCGGCCGACACGCGGGTGTTCTGGCGGAGCACCTTGGGATCCTGCTCGACGGTGATCGCGTGCAGGTCGACGACGCAGTAGAACGCGTCGTGCGTCTCCTGCAGCGCCACCCACTGGCGGAGCGCGCCGAGGTAGTTGCCGAGGTGGAAGGAGCCCGCGGTCGGCTGGATGCCGGACAGCACGCGGGGGCGGCTCACCGGAGCCGGGTTCTCGACAGGCTGGCCCACGGCCTCGCCTGCGGCGTTCTCCGTAGAGTTTTCGACGGCCACGGGAGGATTCTCCCAGGCCGATCAGACCCCCGTGGTGGCGGGCCGCACCTCGGCCGGGTCCCCGCCGTCGACCGCCGGGGTGGTGGCGACGGGCTGGTTCGCCGCCGTGCGGACCACCGCGGTTCTCCGCCGCCGGACCAGACCGGCCACGAGGCCGATCCCGCCGAGCGCCACCGCGGCGATGCCGACCGGTGCTTCGAGGGAGACGGGGTCCGCCACCGCGCCGTCGGCCGCCACCGCGACACCTTCGACGACCAGGGAAGACGCCGCGCCCAGGACCAGACCCAGGACCGCACCGCGACCGCGCACCGCCCAGCCTCCTCACCAACACCGTGCCACTCCACCGAGGAGTGAACCTTGTTGACGGACGGCCGCGAACCTACCGAAGCTGTGGGGCTCGGGTGTTCGGTTCAGGTAAACACGACCGGCGGCAGACTAACCACAGCCGCCCTCACCCGTCCCCGCAGGGGGTTACCTCACGACGTCGACTCGGCCATATGTCGTAGTCCGCTGCCGGGCCGGGCGACCGGCCAACGCCGCCGTCGCGTGCAGCTCCACGGCCGTCCGGGCGGAGCCGTGTTCGGAGCCGGCCATGCGGCTGATGGTCTCTTCCATGAGGGTGCCGCCGAGGTCGTTGGCGCCGCCCCGGAGGACTTCGGC
>NZ_JBEOVG010000090.1:0-37795 GCF_040295345.1 Actinosynnema sp. NPDC002837 | reverse complement strand
GCGCTTCTGTGGTGTCGGGGTCGCGTCCCTCCCGGGGGGGGGGCACCGGGGCCCCGCCCCGCCCCCCCCCCCCCCCCGCGGCCGCCCTCGGCGGGTCGTCCCTCGGCCCACCAGGGACGACCGTCGTGCAGGTCGACCCACTGCAGGCCCCCGCCGGCCGCGGCGGCGTCGGCCGCGGCGATGGGCGATGTCCACGTTCCGTACGGTGCGATCTTCACCACCCGGCGACCTTATCCGGGTGCGCGGCGCCGACCGGCCGGCGGTCGTGTTCGCCGGTCGTGGAAAAGCAAGGGGCAGGGCTGCCGATCTTGCTCGCGTGGCCTAGGGTCGTCGTTGTCATGGCACGCGTCATCCACGTATTCCGCCAGCCCGACCGGTTCGTCGCCGGCACAGTCGGGCAGCCTGGCGAGCGCACGTTCTACCTGCAGGCCTCCGAGGAGGCCCGGCTGGTCAGCGTGGCGCTGGAGAAGCAACAGGTCGCCGTACTCGCCGAGCGCATCGGCTCGCTGCTGGAGGAGGTGCACCGGCGGTTCGGCGCCGACGTCCCCGACGCGGTCCCCGAGGACCTCCGGGACACCGAACCGCTGGCGGTGCCGGTCGAGGAGGAGTTCAAGGTCGGCACGATGGGGCTGGGCTGGGACGCCGAGTCCCGCGCGGTGGTCATCGAACTGCTCGCGATCACCGAGGAGGAGGTCGACGAGGCGGTGGTGCTCGACGACACCGAGGAGGGTCCGGACGCGGTGCGGGTGTTCCTGAGCCCGGTGGAGGCGCGGGCGTTCGCCGAGCGCGCCGACCGGGTGGTGCGGGCGGGCCGCAAGCCGTGCCCGCTGTGCGCGGAGCCGCTGGACCCGGAGGGGCACGTGTGCCCGCGGCAGAACGGCTACCGCCGTTCGGACGAGGGCTGAGCGCGGCGGTGGGTCCGGCGGACGACGGGGTGCTCGACTTGCTGCGGCGTGGCCGCATCGACGTCGAGGGCCGGCTGGTGGACGCGTCGAACGCGACGCTGTTCTGCAGGATCAGCCTCGACGGCGTGACCGCGCAGTGCGTGTACAAGCCGGTGCGCGGCGAGCGGCCGTTGTGGGACTTCCCCGACGGCACGCTGGCGGGCCGCGAGGTGGCCACGTACCTGGTGTCGGAGGCGGCCGGTGTGCACGTGGTGCCGCCGACGGTGCTGCGGGAGGGTCCGTTCGGGTCGGGCATGGTCCAGTTGTGGGTGGAGACCCGCGAGGACGACGACCTGGTGGACATCGTGCCGGTGGACGAGGTGCGGCCGGGGTGGCGTTCGGTGCTGCGGGCGCACGACCGGTACGGGGAGCCGGCGGTGCTGGTGCACGCCGACCACCCGCGGGTGCGGTTGATGGCGGCGTTCGACGTGGTGGTGAACAACGCCGACCGCAAGGGCGGTCACGTGCTGCACGCGCTCGACGGCGCGGTGTACGGGGTGGACCACGGGATCTGCCTGCACGGCGACGCCAAGCTGCGCACGGTGCTGTGGGGGTGGTTGGGCGAGGAGCTGCCCGGGGAGGCGGTGGAGTCGCTGCGGCGGCTGCGGTCGTGCCTGGACGGGGAGCTGTCGCAGCGGCTGCACGAGCACCTGACGCGCGCGGAGGTGCGCGCGTTGACCGAGCGGGTGGAGAAGCTGCTGGCGGCGGGGGTGTTCCCGAAGCCGTCCGACGAGTGGCCGGCGATCCCCTGGCCCGCGTTCTGACCGGGCCGCGCGTGCCCGCCGGGCCCGGGTCCTGACCGGCGCGGACGCCGGCGGGCGGATCCGGGCGGGGAACCTTCTGGCGTCGCGGGTGCGTGTTGTCTACTTGCCGCGTGGACGTCGAACTGCGCGAGGTGACCGCTGCCGACGTGTTGCTGTTCTTCGAGCACCAGCGCGATCCGGAGGCGGTCCGGATGGCCGCGTTCACCCCGTCGGACCCGTCGGACCGGGCGGCGTTCCTGGTGCGGTGGGCGCGGATCCTGGCCGACGACTCGGTGGCGGCGCGGACGGTGGTGTTCGACGGCGACGTGGTGGGCCACGTGGGGCGGTTCACCCGGTTCGGTGGGCCCGAGGTGACGTGCTGGATCGACCGCGAGCACTGGGGCAAGGGGTTGGCGACGGCGGCGTTGCAGCGGTTCCTGCGGGAGGAGCCGCTGCGCCCGCTGTACGCGCGGGCGGCGGTGGACAACGTGGGGTCGCTGCGGGTGTTGGAGAAGTGCGGGTTCGTGCCGGTCGGCGAGGACGTGGGGTTCGCGGAGGGGCGTGGTGAGGACGTGGAGGAGTTCATCCTGAGGTTGGACGGCTGAATGGCGTCGTTGGAGGACCGGATGACGCGGCGCTTCGGGCCGGGGGTGCGGTCGTGGCTGGACGGGCTGGACGCGCTGGTGGCGGGGTTGTGCCGGGACTGGGGCCTGGAGGTGGTGCGGTCGTTCTCCGGCGGCACGTCGCACGCGCTGCTGTGCACGCGCGGCGGTGAGCCGGTGGTGTTGAAGGTGACGCCGGAGCCGGCGATCTCGGTGCAGGAGCACGCGGCGCTGCGGGCGTGGGAGCCGTCGCCGCGGATGGTGCGGGTGCTGCGGGCGGATCCGGCGCGGGGCGCGTTGCTGCTGGAAGGGCTGGTGCCGGGCACGCCCGCCGCGGACGGTCCGGGGTTGGCCGAGGTGCTGCGGGCGCTGCACGTCGCGCCGCCGGAGGGGTTCCCGCCGTTGCACGAGCGGGTGGACTTCATCTTCGGTGTGCTGCGCCGGCGGCACCCCGGCGACCACGACGCGGCGCACGCGAAGGCGGCGGCGCTGGCCCGTGACCGGGTGGCGGCGACGTTGCTGCACGGCGACCTGCACTTCGGCAACGTCCTGGACGCGGGCGAGCGCGGGTTGGTGGCGATCGACCCGCGGCCGTGCGTGGGCGACCCGGCGGTGGACGCGGTGGACTTCGCCTACGCCTCTCCCGACCTGCGCGACGGGATCGAGCGCTGGTCGGCGGTGGTGGACGGGGACCGGTTGGCGGCGTGGTGCGAGGTGTTCGCCGGGTTCTTCCCCGGGCACCCGTCGGTGGCCGGGGGCCGGTAACGTCGCCGGCCGTGCGATCACACGACTACGGCCGCGACGTGCTGTCGGGCCGCAAGCGCAGGACGGTGCCCGAGGTGGTGGCCGAGGTCGGGCTGGTGGCGGAGGACCCGGCGTCGGGGTTCTGCGGCGCGGTGGTGCGGTTCGAGCACGGCCAGGTGGTGCTGGAGGACCGGCGGGGGCGGCACCGGCTGTTCCCGCTGCGCCCGGCGGGGTTCCTGGTGGACGGGCAGCCGGTGACGCTCGTGCGGCCCGCGCCCGAGGCGGCCGCTCCCGCGCGCACGGCGTCGGGCTCGGTGAAGGTCGAGGGGCTGCGGGCCCGCACGGCCCGGGACAGCCGGATCTGGGTGGAGGGCCTGCACGACGCGGAGCTGGTGGAGCGGGTGTGGGGGCACGACCTGCGCGTGGAGGGCGTCGTGGTCGAGCCGCTGGACGGGGTGGACGAGCTGGCCGGCCGGATCGCGGAGTTCGGCACGGGCCCGGGGCGGCGGCTGGGCGTGCTGGTGGACCACCTGGTGGCGGGCAGCAAGGAGTCGCGGCTGGTCTCGGCGATCCGGGACGAGGACGTCCTGGTCACCGGTCACCCGTACGTGGACGTGTGGCAGGCGGTGAAGCCGGCGTCGGTGGGGATCGCGGCGTGGCCGGTGGTGCCGCGGGGCGTGCCGTGGAAGGAGGGTGTGTGCGCCGCGCTCGGCTGGGGCGAGCCCCATGAGGGGTGGCGTCGGGTGTTGGCGGGGGTGTCGGGGTTCCGGGACCTGGAGACGCCGTTGATCGGCGCGGTGGAGCGGCTGATCGACTTCGTGACCGAGCCGCAGGACTGAAACCCCCACCCTCGGTCGCGGATAGTGCGAGGATGGGTGGGTGGCCGCGCTGATCTGGTTGATCCTCGGTGTCGTCCTGGTGGCGGCCGAGATCCTCTCGGGCGACTTCGTGCTGGTCATGCTGGGTCTGGCCGCGTTCGGCGCGGCGGGCGCGTCGGCGTTGGGCGCGGACGTGGTGCTCAGCGCGATCGTGTTCGGCCTGGTGTCGCTGGGGCTGGTGGCGGGCGCGCGGCCCGCGATCAAGCGCCGGATGGCGTTGGGCCAGGGCCACCGGTCGGGCGTGGAGGCCCTGGTGGGCAGCACGGCCGTCGTCGTGTCCACTGTGGACGGCCACGGCGGTAGGGTGCGGATCGGCGGCGAGGTGTGGTCGGCGCGGTCGTTGGACCACGAGGTCATCGAGCCCGGCGCCGAAGTCACTGTTGTCGAGATCTCGGGCGCGACCGCAGTGGTGCTGTCCGGGGCCTGAGTGGAGGCGGGGAGAGTTGACCACCACGCTGATCGTCATCGCGGTCCTGGTGCTGTTCGTCCTGATAGTCACGGTGAAGTCGGTGCTGGTGATCCCGCAGGCCACGGCCGCGGTGATCGAGCGGCTGGGCCGCTACCGCACGACCGCCGCGCCGGGGTTGAACATCCTGGTGCCGTTCTTCGACCGGGTGCGGGCCCGGATCGACCTGCGCGAGCAGGTGGTGTCGTTCCCGCCGCAGCCGGTGATCACCCGGGACAACCTGACGGTGTCGATCGACACGGTCGTCTACTTCCAGGTGACCGATCCGCGGGCGGCGGTGTACGAGATCTCGAACTACATCGTGGGTGTGGAGCAGTTGGCGACCACGACGCTGCGCAACCTGGTGGGCGGGATGAGCCTGGAGGAGACGCTGACCTCCCGTGACCAGATCAACAACCAGCTGCGCGGGGTGTTGGACGAGGCGACGGGCCGGTGGGGCATCCGGGTGGCGCGGGTGGAGCTGAAGGCGGTCGACCCGCCGCCCTCGATCCGCGACTCGATGGAGAAGCAGATGCGCGCGGACCGGGAGAAGCGCGCGATGATCCTCAACGCCGAGGGCCAGCGGGAGGCGGCGATCAAGTCCGCGGAGGGCCAGAAGCAGGCGCAGATCCTCTCGGCGGAGGGCGCGAAGCAGGCGGCGATCCTGGGCGCGGAGGCGGAGCGGCAGTCGGCGATCCTGCGGGCGCAGGGTGAGCGGGCGGCCCGGTACCTGCAGGCGCAGGGTCAGGCGAAGGCGATCGAGAAGGTGTTCGCGGCGATCAAGGCGGGCAAGCCGACGCCGGAGGTGCTGGCCTACCAGTACCTGCAGACGTTGCCGCAGATGGCGCAGGGCGACGCGAACAAGGTGTGGCTGGTGCCGTCGGACTACGGCAAGGCGCTGGAGGGTTTCGCGAAGATGCTGGGCGCGCCGGGCGAGGACGGCGTGTTCCGCTACGAGCCGCCCGCCTACGAGCAGCCGGTGAGCTCGGCGCCGGAGCAGGACGACGCGTCGGTCGCGGAGTGGTTCGACACGGCTCCGGACCCGGCGGTGGCGGAGGCGGTGCGCGCGGCGGAGGCCGTGGCGCGCAAGGAGGTGCCGGGCCCGTTGGAGCAGGCGTCGGTGGAGCGCGGGGCGGAGCGCGGCACGTTGGGGTCGTCGCCGGCGGCGCGCGAGGTCGGGGCCGGGGAGCCGCGTCCGCTGCAGGAGTGAGCACCGGTCAGTGATCTTGGACGCAGTGGTGGGGCGTCGGCGGTGGTCGCCGGCGCCCCTTTCGCGTGGTCGGGGCGGGTCCGGCGGGCGGAAGGGCGTCCGAGCGGGTCTCGTCGGGCCGGTCGGGGTGCGGTTGGATGTCGCGGTGGACGCTTTACCCGGTCGTGCGGCGGCCGCGCTGGCCCGTGTCGACGTCCCGTGGTCGGCGCGGTGGGACGAGTTGGCGGCGGTGGTGGCGGAGCTGTCGGCCCTGGTACGGGGCGGGCCGGGCGCGGCGGTGGTGGCGCGGGAGTTGGCCGAGGTGCTGGTGCGGGCCGCGCAGGGCGGCGAGCATCGGGCGGCGTTGGCCGGGTTGGTGGATCGGGTGTTGGACCTGCACGCGGTGGCGTGCGCGGCCGGGCCGTCGGTGGACGGTGGTGAGTTGGCGGCGTGGCTGTTGTGGGTGCAGACGGGGTTCGCCGAACCGCCGGAGGTGCGGTTGGCGGCGTACGCGTCGGCGTTGGGCGAGGACGGGCTGGCGTCCTACCGGGCGGAGGCGGTGGCGCGGTTCGAGCGACTGCCGGTGATCGGGTTCGGGGAGACCGGCCGGTACGACCGGGAGCGGTGGGCGTTGCTGCGGGTGATGGAGGAGTTGGCCGAGCACACCGGTGACGTGGACCTGCAGGTGCTGGTGCTGTCGCGGGACCTGTCGTCGGGCTGGCACTACCTGCGGGTGGCGACGGTGCTGCGGGACGCGGGCCGGTCGGCGGAGGCGGTGGCGTGGGTGGAGCGGGGTCTGGCGGCGACGGGCGGGCGTGGCGCGGCGACCCCGTTGGTGGACCTGGGCGTGGACGAGTGCCTGCGCGCGGGGTGGCTGCAGCGGGCGGTGGACCTGCGGCGGCGGGCGTTCCTGGCGCATCCGGTGTGGGAGGCCTACGTGCGGCTGCGGTCGGTGGCGTCGTCGTCGGGTGACTGGCCCGCGGTGCGCGAGGAGGTGCTGGGACGCCTGGCCGAGGGGCCGGACGACGTGCTGCGGCGGGTGGTGCAGGGCGAGGTGGACGCGGTGGCGGGCGGCCCGGTGCCGGAGTGGTTGCGGCGGTGGCGGTCGGAGCTGGCGCGGCGGGAGCGGTAGCGGCGCGTCCCGCGCGTTCGACTCGGGGTTCCGGAGCGTCGGACACGCGCGCGGGTCAGGGGTAGGCGGGTGGGCGGCGGTCGGTCCAGGGGCGGGCGCGTTCGAGTTGGCCGGCGGCGGTGAGGATGGTGCGGTCGTCGTCGGTGGTGGCGACGAGCTGCACGGCCAGGGGCAGGCCGGTGCGGGTGTGGCCGGCGGGGACGGCCGCGGCGGGGTTGCCGGTGATGTTCCACAGGGGCAGGAACGTGGTCATGCGGGCGGCGGCGAGCAGCGCGGCGAGGGTGGGTCGGCGGTTCCACTCGCCCACGCGCAGGGGCGGCCGGGTGAGCACGGGGGTGAGCAGCAGGTCGTGGTGGTCGAAGAGCCGGTTGGCGTGGTCGGTGAGCTTCGCGGTCTGGGCGAGGGCGGCGCGCACGGCGGGCGCGGGCAGGGAGCGGCCGAGGGCGGCGACGGCGCGGGTGCGGGCGTCGAGCCGGTCGGGTCGGTCCAGGGCCTGTTCGGTGGTGGCGGCGCTGTGCAGGTAGCGGGCGGCGAGCACGGCGGGTCCGGCGACGTCGTGCAGGTTGTCGGGGTCGACGCGGGTGACGTCGTGGCCGAGGTCGGCGAGCAGGCCCGCGGTGTCGAGGACGGCGTCGCGGACTTCGGGGTCGACGGGGATGCCGCGTCCCCAGGTGCGCAGGGACACGGCGATGCGCAGGGTCCGGGTGGCGGTGACGGCGGCGGCGTGGTCGCCGCCGGGCGCCAGGACGTCCAGGAGCAGGGCGGCGTCGGCGACGTGGCGGGTGATGGGTCCGGCGGCGACCAGGCCGCCCCAGACGTCGCGGTCGGGGGTCAGCGGCACGTGGCCGCGTTGCGGTTTGAGGCCGAACAGGCCGGTGCAGGCCGCGGGGATGCGGACGGAGCCCGCGCCGTCGGTGCCGACGGCGGCGCCGACGAGGCCCGCGGCGACGGCGGCGGCCGACCCGCCGCTGGACCCGCCGGGCGAGTGGTCGGGCGACCAGGGGTTGCGGGTGGCGCCGGCCCAGGTGGACTCGGTGTACGGCCACAGGCCGAGTTCGGGCATGCGGGTGCGGCCGACGACCACGGCGCCGGCCTCGCGCAGGCGGCGGACGATCTCGGCGTCGGCGGGCGCGGTGGTGTCGACCGCGGCGGTGCCCTTGGTGGTGGGCAGTCCGGCGATGGCGAGGTCTTCCTTGACCGCGACGGGCACGCCGAGCAGGGGCGCGTGCTCGCCGCGGGCGAGGCGGGCGTCGGCGTGCTCGGCGTCGGCGAGGGCGCGGTCGGTGAGCACGAGCCGGAACGCGTTGAGGCTCCGGTCGTGCCGGTCGATGCGGCGCAGGCATTCGGCGACGAGGGCGCGCGAGGTGAACGCGCCCGATCGCAGCAGCTCGGCCTGTCGGGCGGCGCCCGCGAAGCACGCGTCGGTCAGGTCCATGGGGCGGACTCTAGGGCAGGAGCGGGTGCGGGTGGATCAGGCCGCCGGGGTGATCGGGTCGCGCCGCCGGCGGTGCCGCAGGCCGCGGTGCACGAGCAGGGCGATGAGCAGCAGCGGCCACGGGAACGGCAGGGGCGAGGCGATCCAGGCGACGGCGAGGACGAGCAGCGCGATCGGCAGCAGGGGCGGCCGGTGCCGTGCGGGCGGGGCGGGCGGTGGCGGCGGCTCGGGCAGGTCGGCGGTGAGGGTGGCGAGCTCGTGGTGGTGGACGGCGGTGTAGGCGGCGGCGATGCGTTCGTCGGCTTCGGCGAGGGTGAGGCGGCCGTCGCCGACGGCGTCGCGCAGCCGCGCGGCGGTGCGTTCGCGGTCGGCGTCGGAGGCGCGCGGGGCCGGGCTGTGGGTCGGTTCCATGCCGTCGATGCTCCGCTCGGGCGCGTGTCTCGGCGTCGGGCACGAAGCGGTGACGGGAAGTACGTCCGTGGACGTAGGCGGGACGGGCATGATCGGGGGTATGTCGTCGTGGCTGATGCCGTTGGCGGTGGCCGTGGTCATCGTCTGGATTGGCGTGCGTCATGTGCGCGCGTCGCGTTCGGAGACGTTGTTGGACGAGCACGCGCGGCGGCGGGTGGGGCCGGAGGCGGGTGCGGCCCAGGCCCCGGTGTCGGTGTGGCGTGAGGCGAACCGGTTGTTCCGGGCCGGTGAGGAGGAGGGGTTGTTGCTGCTGGCCGAGATCGGCCGGCAGGCGCCGCGGCGGCGGCAGGCGGTGGTGACGTCGTGGCTGGCGGCGTTGCGCGGCGGGGTGAGCCTGGGGTTGGACGCGCCGTGGCGCACGGCGGTGCAGCGGGAGCTGGTGTCGCACCTGCGGCCGGGCGCGGACTTCTGGCCGGGGATGGACGTGGTGGCGCCGGGGGCGATCCTGGTGGACTTCGACCTGTCGGGGTGCCGGGTGAACCGGGTGGACCTGATGGGCGCGGTGTTCCTGGGCGACGCGCGGTTCGAGGCGATGACGGTGACGGGTGACGCGAACTTCGCGGGCGCCCGGTTCCTGCGGCACGCGGTGTTCACCGACGCGTTGTTCGCGCGGTCGGCGTCGTTCGGGTTGGCGGTGTTCGCGGGGAACGTGTCGTTGCGGTCGGCGCAGGTGGCCGACCAGTTGGTGTTCGCGCGGGCGAAGGTGTCGGGTCGGGCGGACCTGCGGCGGGCCGAGGTGTCGGGCCGGGCGGATTTCCGGCACGTGCGGTTCGGCGGGCGGGCGTTGTTCGGCGACGTGGTGTTCCACCAGGACGCGTGGTTCCGGCACGCGTGGTTCCGTGGTCGCACGGACGTGGGGTCGGCGTTGATCGGCGAGGCGGCGGAGTTCGGCAACGCCCGCTTCGGCCGCCGCGTCATGCACTGACCGACCGGCGGGGACCCGCGCCGGGCGTGGTCGGGTGCTTGTGCGGGAGCGTGGCCGCGGGGGTGGGTCAGGCGGTGCGGGTGCGGTGGTCGGCGACGTGGACGCGGTTGGCGCAGCGGGTGGTGCAGAAGCGGCGGCGGCCGTTGCGGGAGGTGTCGACGTAGACGGTGGCGCAGCCGGGCCGTGCGCAGCGGCCGAGGCGGCCGGGGTCGTCGCAGACGACGTGGGCGAGGCCGGCGGCGGTGAAGGCGCGCAGCCGCTGCGGCGTGGGCGCGTGTTCGGGCGCGAAGTGCAGGTGGGGCCGCCTGCCGTCGTGGGTGGAGATGTAGGGCTTGGCGGCGGCTTCGGCGAGCAGGTCGTTGACGAGGGCGATCTGGTCGGGGGTGTGGTCGAAGACGGGTGCGAGGCGGGCGGCCCAGGCGGTGAGCTCGCGGGCCTGGTGGTCGTCGAGGGCGCCGAGGGGTTTGTAGCCGTGCTCGCGCAGCAGGTCGAGCAGCTCGTCGGCGGTGCTGCGGGGGTCGGCGTTGACCAGGGCGGCGGCGAGTTCGGCCGCCGCCCCGCCGTAAGGGTTGAAATGCACTGAACCATGACACCACGCTGGTCGGGTGAACACCAGATGCCCTTGTTGCGGGTGGCCCAGCGCCGAGCGCGTGTATCCGGTCTCGTCCCACGGCGCGGTGGACTACGTGCGGTGCGTGTGCGGGGTGTGGTTGGTGCTGGAGGCGGGGCGGGTGGTGGCGACGGCGGGCCGACCTCGATCGACTAGTGTCCCGTCACCGTGACGAGCCGTCGGGACCTGCTGTGCGACTGTGCGATCTCGGTGCTGGCGGCGGAGGGCGGCCGCGGCCTGACGCACCGCGCGGTGGACCGGGCGGCGGGTGTGCCGGAGGGCACCACGAAGAACTACTTCCCGTCGCGCGACGCGTTGCTGGGCGCGGCGGCGGCGCGGATGACCGCGTTGCACGCGGCGGCGGTGCGGCGGTTGCGGGAGACGACGCCGGCCGGGATCTCGCCGGCGGAGGTGGCGCAGCTGTACCCGGCGTTGCTGCGGCGCGCCGTGGTGGAGGACCCGACGCAGCTGTTGGCGATGGTCGAGCTGTACCTGGAGGCGGTGCGCCGGCCGGGTGTGCGCGCGGCGTTGGGCCGGATGGCCGTGTCGAACGCGCAGGCCGGCGCGGGGCTGCACGCGGCGGCGGGCCTGCCGAGCACGGCGCGGGACGCGGGCCTGCTGGACGCCTACTTCCTCGGCGTGGCGGTGTCCCTGCTGGCGTTGCCCGCGGACGCGTTGGCGGCGGTGGGCCTGGACGACCCCCACGCGGTGGGGCTGGGCCTGTTCCGCGCGGCGGTGCCGGGACGGTCAGGCGACGGGGACGAGCCGTCGCACGGCGGTGGCGACGAGCCCGGTGGCCGGGGTGGGGGCCGCGCCGCAGCTCGCGGGCCGGGCGGCCGGTAGGTCGCGCCCGGCGACGGTGACCTGCCAGGCGCTGCCGTCGACGTGGTGGACGGTGTCGCCGCGCACGGTGAGCACGTCGCGGTCCTCGCCGGTGAGGTCGCGGACCGCGAGTTCGGCGACCTGGCCGTGCGGCGGGTGGGTGGAGCGGCCCCGGCAGCGGTCGGTGACGACGTGGCCGCGGGCGGCGTGGTCGAGCAGCCGGGCGGCGAACTCGGTGTCGAGGCGGCCGTAGGTGTAGCCGGTGGGCAGCAGCACGCCGGTGGGCGCGAAGCGGTGACCACCGGTGTGGGTGCACTCCCAGACGGCGTCGGGCCGGGTCGCGGCGAGGGCTTCGGCGAGGGGCCGCCCGCGCAGGGCGCAGCACACGTCGCGGCGGCTGTTGGCGCACACGAGCAGCAGCGGCCCCGTGACGGGCGTGCCGAACCCGGCGGGTTCGCCCGCGGCGAGGGCGGCGAAGTCGACGTCGAGCAGGGCCGCCGGGTCGGCGACGTCGGTCCGCTCCAGCCACGGCCGGCCGGGGGTGGTGGCGGCGAGGTAGACGCGCCGCGGCGCGTCGTGGTGGGTGTCGGCGTGGCGGCCGGGACGGCGGATCAGCAGGACCCGCACACCCGTGTCGGCGGCGCGGCGGGCCAGTTCGGCGCCGAGCGCGGGGTCGAGGCGGCTCTGGGTGAGCGCGTCGCGTCCCCAGGGCCCGGGCTGTTCGAGGCAGATCCAGGCGGCGGCGGTCGCGGCGGTGCCCGCCTGGGGTTCCTCGAGGTCCGCGGAGATCGCGGCGCAACGCGGCTCGGTCACGCCTTCAGGGTGCCCTGGCGCGGCCGTTCGAGTGACACCGGGGTGCGGGTTCACGCGTTCGGGAAGCTCGTGGTTGCTGTGCGTGTGCCGTGTTCGCGAGGGGTGGACGCCGTCCGGGCCCGTCGGGACGTAGGTTCGGGGTCATGGTGATCACGGGTGAGGCGGCGGGCGTGCGCTTCCTGGCGGTGCCGCCGGCGCGGACCGGCCGGCGGTTGGTGGTCGTGTGGCACCTGCTGGGCGAGCCGGGCACACCGGAGGCCATGGCCGAGGCGCTGCCGCTGACCGGGGTGGACGCGTGGCGCCTGTACGCGGCGCTGCCGCCGTGGGGCGAGGGCCCGGACCAGGTGGTCGACGGCTACGCGGCGATGGTGGAGTCGGCGGTGGCCGCGATGCCCGCGCTGGTCGCGGCGGCACGCGCCGAGCTCGGGTGCGACGACGGGCCGGTCGACCTGGTCGGCGGTTCGGCGGGCGGGCACGTCGCGCTGACCACCGCCCTGCGGCGCGTCGTGCCGGTGCGGCGGGTGGCGGTGGTGAACCCCGCGGTGCGGGTGCAGGCGGTGGTGCAGGCGTCCATCGACGTGGGCGCCCTCGACTCCTACACCTGGACGGACGCCTCGCGCGCCGCGGTCGAGCCGCTGGACGTGCTCGACCGGGCCACCGCGCTGGACGTGCCGCTGCTGGTGGTGCGGGGCGCGCAGGAGTACCCGGCGTTCCGGCCGGTGCAGGCCCAATTGTGCGCGGCCGTGCCCGGCGCGCGCCTGGTGGACGTGCCGGGGCTGGCGCACATGCTGGTGACCGCGCAGGACGTGGTGGACGCGGAGGTGACGGCGTGGCTGGCCTGATCGTGGTGACGGGCGGCAGCCGGGGCATCGGCGCGGCGGTGGTGCGGCGGGTGGCCGCCGACGGGCACCGGGTCGTGATCGGCTACCGGGCCGCGACGGCGCAGGCCGAGGCCCTGGCACGGGAGGTGGGCGGCGTCGCGGTGCGGGCGGAGGTGTCCGACGAGGCCGACGTGGACGCCCTGTTCGACGCCGCCGCGGAGCTGGGCCAGGTGACGGGCGTGGTCGTCAACGCCGGGATCACCAGCCCGGTGGGCCCGCTGGCGCAGCTGCGGCCCGAGGACCTGCGCCGGGTGATCGACGTCAACGTCGTGGGCGCGCTGCTGTGCGCGCGGCGGGCGGCGCGGGACCTGGTGGCGGGCGGGTCGATCGTGTCGCTGTCCTCGGCCGCCGCCACGCTGGGCTCACCGGGCGAGTACGTGCACTACGCGGCGAGCAAGGCGGCGGTGGACGCCATGACCGTGGGGTTGGCCAAGGAGCTGGGTCCGCGGGGGATCCGGGTGAACGCGGTGGCGGCGGGCACGGTCCGCACCGCGATCCACGAGCTGTCCGGCGTGCCCGACCGACCCGACCGGGTGGCGTCGGCCATCCCGTTGGGCCGACCCGGCGAGCCGGAGGAGATCGCGGAGGCGGTCGCCTGGCTGTTGAGCGGGGCGGCGTCGTTCACGACCGGCGCGGTGCTGCGGGTCGCCGGAGGGCTGTGAGCGCCCGTCGGCACCGGCCCGCGGCCGTGGCGGTGACGCCGGTACTACTGTCACCGCATGGTGCGACGGCCGCTGGCCCCCTCCGATCGCCGTGAACGCCCCGGCGGACCGGCGCGCGGCACGGCCGGGGACGCCGCGGTGCACGAGCGCGGCCGGGCGCTGACACCGGCGTCGGCTGCGGCGGGGCGGGCGTCGGTCCGGTGATCACCGGACCGGTGGAGGACTTCGTCCGCTCGGTGACGAGCGCGCGCCCCGTGCCCGTGGCCCCGGACATCGTGCTGCGCACCGCGGACGACGTGACGGCGCTGTGGGAACGCACCGGCTCGCCCGAACCGCCGTTCTGGGCGTTCCCGTGGGCGGGCGGCCAGGCGCTCGCCCGACACGTGCTCGACCACCCCGACCTGGTGGCGGGTCGCCGGGTGCTGGACCTCGCGTCGGGCTCCGGGCTGGTGGCGGTCGCCGCGGCCCGCGCGGGCGGCCTGGTCACGGCCAACGACATCGACCCGGTCGCGGTGGCGGCGATCGGCCTCAACGCCCGCGCCAACGACGTCACCGTCACCATCGCCGCCGGCGACCTGCTCGACACCGAACCCGACGTCGACGTGCTGCTGGCCGGCGACGTCTTCTACGACCGGGACATGGCCGCCCGCGTCGAGCCGTTCCTGCTGGCCGCGCACCACCGCGGCGTCCTGGTGCTGGTGGGGGACCCGCAGCGGTCCTTCATGCCGCGCGGCTGGACGCTGGTCGACGCCCTCCCGGTGCCGGTGCCACCACACCTGGAAGGCGTCGCGGTCAGGACGACCAACGTCTGGCGCCCCTAGCGGAGACCGACCGCAGCCCTACCGGGACGCGCGACCCGTGGCCGGGTCGGGGAC
This sequence comes from Actinosynnema sp. NPDC002837, assembly GCF_040295345.1. NCBI lineage: Bacteria > Bacillati > Actinomycetota > Actinomycetes > Pseudonocardiales > Pseudonocardiaceae > Actinosynnema > Actinosynnema sp. NPDC002837. The sequence continues at coordinate 23,624 of NZ_JBEOVG010000090.1, read as the reverse complement.
CAGGCGGAACAGGTCGCGGGTCGGGTGCACGTCGACCGGGATGCCCGTCCCGACCTCGACGACCTCCTCCCCGGCGACGAGGTGGCTCGTGGTGAACGGCGACCGGCCCGGCACGGAGACCAGCATCCGGATCCTCGTGCAGCGCTCGTCCTCGCCGCACCACACCCGCTCCGCGGACGTCACCTCGCCCACGACCCGCACGCCGGCCGCGTCCAGCTCACGCCACACCCGCAGGTCCCGCGCGGTGCCCACGACGGCCACCAGCAGGACGAGCACGGTCAGAGGCGTCCAGACCAGACCGGTCACCACGACGGCCGTCCGGTCGTCGTCCGGGACGTACCCGCCGAGACCGGCCAGCAGGATCACGGGACCGGCGCACACGACCAGGAGCCCGAGCACCGTCCAGAGCGGCTGCTCGAACCAGCCCGTCGGACGGTTCACCGGACCTTCGGCCTCCGGTAAGCCACCGCCCGTCACGACGTGGCCCGGGGGAGCGCGGTACCTCGCGAAAGTCGTGACACGGCCGGAATATAACCGACCTCGTCGAGTCGTCGCGGGAGATCCGGACGGGCGGGCGCGCAACCACGCCCGCCCGTCCGGGATGGCGGACCCGGATCGGCGGCCACCCGACCGTCGACGACAAAGGCGCTCAGCGCCGCGCGAACCGGTCCGTCGCGGCCAGCACCGCGTCCGCCATCCCCGGATCAGACACCGCGTGCGACGCGCCCTGCACCACCACCAGCTCCGCGTCCGGCCACGTCCGCGCCAGCTCCCACGCCGTCCACAACGGACCCTGCAGGTCCAGCCGACCGTGCACCAGGATCGCCGGGATGCCGTGCAACCGCTCCACGTCCCGCAACACCTGCCCGTCCTCCAACCAGACCTTGTGGCTGAAGTAGTGCGCGCACAGCCGCGCGAACGCCATCCGCCACGCCGGATCCGCCATCCGCGGCCCCGGCCGGTAGTCCGGGTCCAGCGACACGATCGAGGACTCCCAGTCCGTCCAGTCCGTCGCCGCCTTCTCCCGCACCGCCGGATCCGGGTCGTTCAACAACGCGTGGTAGGCCGCCACCAGGTCCACGGCGCCCTCGCCCGCGTCGTCGCGGAACCTCGACCACTGCTCCGGGAACAACATGCCCAGCCCGTGGTAGAGCCAGTCCAGCTCGGCGTGCCGGCCCGAGGTGATCGCGACCAGCACGATGTCCGTCACCCGCTCCGGGAACAGCTGCGCGTACCGCAGGCCCAGCGTCGACCCCCACGACCCGCCGAACACCATCCACCGCTCGACGCCCAGGTGCTCGCGCAACCGCTCGATGTCGGCCACCAGGTGCGCCGTCGTGTTCACCGACAGATCCGTCGCGTACTCGCTCGCGTGCGGCCGGCTGCGCCCGCTGCCGCGCTGGTCCAGCAGCACGATCCGGTACGCCTCCGGGTCGAACTGCCGGCGCATGCCGGGGGAGCAGCCCGTGCCCGGACCGCCGTGCAGGCACACCACCGGCTTGCCCTCCGGGTTGCCGCACACCTCCCAGTACACGAGGTTGCCGTCGCCGACGTCCAACATCCCGTGCTCGTACGGCTCGATCTCCGGGTACATCCACCCCTCCTCACAAATACAACAGTGCTGTTACATTAGGCGGGTGGACCACGCACCCGCCGGCGACTACCTCGGCACCCGCCTCCGCCACCTGCTCGACCTCCTCGAAGGCGACGTCGCCCGCGTCTACACCGACCTCGGCCTACCGGGCTTCCGCCCCCGCTACACCCCGGTCATCCGCCTCGTCCACGCCAGGGGACCGCTGTCCATCCGCGACCTCGCCGACACCATCGGCGTCACCCACTCCGCCATCAGCCAGACCGTGAACCAGATGCGTCGCGACGGCCTCGTCGACCTCCACCCCGGCGACGACGCCCGCAGGCGCATCGTCCACCTCACCGACCACGCCCGCGCCATCCTCCCCACCCTCGACGCCGAGTGGCACGCCACCACCGCCGCCGCCCGCGACCTCGACGCCGACCTGCCCTACCCGCTCACCGACCTCGTCGCCGCCGCCCTGCGGGCACTGGGGGAGAAGCCGATGAGGGACCGCATCCACGACCGGATGTGAAACCCTCGTCACCGACTCCGCCGGCCACATCGACGCCCACCGCGACCACGGCGTCGGAGCGCAGTGCAGAGCAGAGCAGACGCAGTCGGCGCGGAAGCCGGGAAGCGGCCTCACCGCACCGCGTTCCCCGCCACCAACTCCGCACCCAACCGCGCCAACTCCGCCCGCACCGGCGCCGACTCCACCACCTCCACCAACGCACCCCACCCCGCCAACACCTGCGCGATCATCAGCGCAGTAGTGGCCGACAACCGCAACCGCACCCGACCACCCACCTCCTCCACCACCTCGCAGTGCCTCCCGAACTGATCACGCAACACGTGCGCGAACCGCGACTCCACCGACACCACCGCCGACACCGACGACCGCCGCCGCTCCACCTCCGACACCACCCGCTCCCACGCCACCGTCAAGTCGAACCCCTCCGGCCGCACGAACACCTCGTCCGTCACCCGCGCCGACACCACCCGATCCACCCGGAACGTCCGCTCACCCCCACCCGTGCCCGCCACCAAGTACCAAACCTCGTCCTTGTCCACCAACCCCCACGGCTCCACCACCCGCTCCGACCGCACCCGCCCACGCCCCTCGTACACCAACACCACCCGCCGACGCCCCACCACCGCCTCCTGCAACACACCCACCAACCCCGGCCGCTCCCGACCCACACCACCCCACCCCGCCGCATCCACCACCACCGCGTCCGCCGCCGCCCGAGCACCCTCCCGGAACGTCTCCGGCAACGCCCGCACCAACTTCCGCAACGCCGCCCGCACCTCAGGCGACCCCGACGCCGCAGGCCCCACCAACAAGAACAACGCCCGCGCCTCCGACGACGTCAACCCGCTCAGGTCCGTCCGCGCACGCCCCACCAACCGCCAACCACCACCACGCCCCGGCTGCGGGTACACCGGCACACCCGCCGACGACAACGCCTCCAGGTCCCGACGCGCCGTCGCCACCGACACCTCCAACTCACCCGCCAACTCCGCCGCCGTCACCTGCCCCCGCGCCTGCATCAACAACAGGACGGCCACCAACCGGTCCGCACGCATGAACCCAGTCTCGCCCACAAAGTGCTCACTCCGTGAGCACTTTGACCGCCAAAGTAGGGGACAAGCGACAACCACCGACCGAACAGGAACCACCATGCTCCGCGGACTCACCACCACCAGCTTCTTCGCCGACGACCTCGACGCCGCCGCCACCTGGTACACCCGACTCTTCGGCATCGAGCCCTACTTCACCGTCCCCGGCGGCTACGTCGAGTTCCGCATCGGCGACTACGAACACGAGTTCGGCATCGTCAAGAGCGACTACGCACCCCACGACACCCACACCGGCCCCGCCGGCGCCATCACCTACTGGGCCGTCGACGACCTCCACGCCACCCTCGACCGCCTCACCGAACTCGGCGCCACACCCCACGACGCACCCAAGGTCCGCGGCGAGGGCTACGTCACCGCCAGCGTCGTCGACCCCTTCGGCAACGTCCTCGGCATCATGGCCAACGCCCACTACCACGACATCCTCGACCGCCTGACCACCACCCGAACCGCCTGAACCGACACCGAAGCCAGGGGGCTGTATCGGTTCCGCGAACCCGATACAGTCCGCTCCTTCCCAGCGCCCGCACCACCGCGCCCCAAGGAGCCCGGATGCCGCCGCGGATCTCCGTCGTGATCCCCACCTACAACCGCGCCGAACTCCTCCGCCGCACCCTCGACAGCCTCACCGACCAAACCCTCCCACCCGACGACTACGAGGTCATCGTCGCCGACGACGGCTCACACGACCACACCGCCGACGTCGTCACCACCTTCCACGACCGCCTCCACCTGCACTACCACCACCAACCCGACCTCGGCCGCCGCGTCGCCCACGCCCGCAACGCCGGCGCACGCCACGCCACCGCACCCGTCCTCGCCTTCATCGACTGCGGCACCCTCGCCGGACCCGACCTCACCCGCGCCCACGCCGACGCCCACACCGCCCACCCCACCCTCAACCTCGGCTACGTCCACGGCTACCGCCCCTGGGACCCCACACCCGGCCTCGCCGAAGCCATCACCACCGGAACCCCGAAGCAGGTCCACCACGACTTCAAGGACCACCCCGGCTTCCGCGACATCCGCCACGAACCCCTCGCCGCCGTCGACTTCCAGCCCGACCGCCTCGCCTTCCCCTGGCTCTACGCCTGGGGCATGAACCTCTCCGTCCGCACCACCGACTTCCACGCCGTCGGCGGCTTCGACGAACGCTTCGTCACCTGGGGCACCGAAGACATCGAACTCGGCTACCGCCTGCACCGACACGGCCTCGCCACCCACTTCGACCTCACCGCCTGGGCCGTCGAACCACCCCACGAACGCGACACGGGGGAGATGCTCGCCAGCGCCAAGCGCACCATGCGCCAGTTCCTCGACAAGACCCACGAACCCGGCGTCGAACTCGTCTGGGCCTCCCTGGAACGCGACGACCCTCTCATCGCCGAAGCCGAGCACCGCACCCTCACCACGTGGACCGACCGGGCACGCGACCTCGACGTTCGAACAGAGATCGAACAGCACACCGCCGACGCCGGGGGACCGGTGTGCGTCGTCGGCTGCGGCGACGACATCCCGGAGAACCTGCCCGAGGGCAGCGTCCTGATCGACTTCGACGCCGAGCTCCTGGCGAAGGCCGGCGGCGCGCACGCCCGCCACCACGCCATCGGCCTGCAGATCCCGCTGCCGGACGACGCGGTGCAGCGCGTCGTGGTCACGTCACGGCTCGACGGCATGTGGCGCACGTGGGGCGACGTCATCACCGCGGAGGCGAAGCGGGTGGGCAGGGAAGCGCCCCGGACGCTCCCCGAACGTTCTACTTAACATAATGTAGATTATCGGCGTTACGGACAGGCTGGTCGGCAGGGGTCGCGGACGCCACGGACCGCAGGCCCGGCCACACCGGTGCGACACGACGTCCGCGCGTTGCGTCGCGCGCTCGACACCTCGCGACCCGCCGCCGTGCGTTCACGCCGTCGGCAGCGCGGCCGGTGCGGCCCGGCCGCCCGGGGGCACGGGCGGAGCCCCCGGGTCGGGAAGGTCGAGACAGCGCCGAGCCGTCGGAACTCCGATACGGCACCGTAGAAACGTCACAGTGACGGATCATGGGTGGTGTCAGCGGATGTCGGACCGACGTACGTGCCGGGCCCGCGTCGGCAGTTGATCATCGAGGCGGGCCACCGGAGCCCTCGGTGCGAGCCCGCGGCCCGCCCGCCAGGCATCCCTTGGGCACGACGTCACGTTCGTGCGTGTCGCACGCAAAATCCGTGTTCCAGGGGCCGGATCGGCCGCCGGTAAAGCGTTCGAGAGGGGCATCCCCCGATCGGAGCCCGAGCCCCTTCCGGACCCGCTTTTGATGGATAATCCCCATTATCCATGAGTTGATCTTGATTGCGGGGGACCAGCGCGGGGGCGAACGTCGACGCCCCGTCTCGTCAGGAACCAGGACTCCCCACTCACCCGGCGAACCGAGCCTGCGGCCTCAGGACGTCGGTGGCGTCGGCAGCCTCGGACCGTCGTGACGCCCTCGCGCGGGTAGCCCGCTCCCCCGTGCGAGACGGCGTGGTCCTCCCCTGTCACGACTCTCGCGCAGTCCGGCGGTACTGCTGCGTGCCGTTCCGGTCCCGGACGGCGATCCCCTTCGCGCGGAGCTCGTCGAGTGCTTCCGCCGCCGCGCCGGGTTTCTTGTCGGCGAGGGCGCGGTGGCGGGTGCGGAGCAGGGTGTGGGTGGCGGGGTCGAGGTCGGGTGTGCCGTCGATCCAGCGGGTGAAGTCGGCTTCGTGCGGGTCGGTGGTCCCCCGCCACGGGTAGTCGAACCGCTCGAACGCCTCGCGCAGTCCCCTGGTGGGCAGGTCGGTGGCCTGGACGCGGGCGATTTCGCCGCCGTCGTGGTCCAGGACGACGAGGTCTCGGCCGTCGGTGAAGACGGCGTTCGTCCGGTCGCGGCGCAGGTGCAGTGCGGTGTCGTCGTGGTGCACGGCGATGTGGTCGCGGTGCACGGTCACGACGGGGCTTTCCCGGCGGGCGGTGGCGGCGAGCCAGGTCCCGGTGGCGGCGCCGAGGAGGGTGAGCACGGGTACGGCCCAGGTGGTGGGCAGTTGTGCGGCGATCCGGAGCGGGGCGGGGGCCGAGCCGGTGAGGTCGAGCAGCCAGTTCGCCAGTGGCGGGGTGCCGAAGGCGGCGGCGCAGCCGAGTGCGGCTCCGCCGAGTCGGAGGAGCCAGAGCCAGGTGGTGGGCATCCGGACGGTGGCGGTGTGGTGGTCGGTGGTGGTCCCCGTCATGTGTCCTCCGGGTGCTGTGGTGGTGGTGCGAGGTAGTGGGTGACGGTGCGGCGGAGTGCGGGGCGGGGGTCGTGGGCGGGGTCGGCGTTGAGGAAGACGGCGTCGACGACGGCCAGGAGCCAGCGGGCGGTGTGGTCGGGGTCGAGGGTGGGGTCGACGGTGCCGTCCTGGATGCCGCGGGTGATCAGGTGTGCGAGTCCGTCGTGGAGGATGCGGGCGTTGCGGGCGACGATGTCGACGAGTTCGGGGTCGCGGCCGGCTTGGCGCAGGAGTTCGACGAGCAGGCCGGGTGCGGTGGGGTCCTGGGCGTCGGCGGCGAGTTCGGTGACGAGTTCGGTGATGGCGGTGGCGGGGTGTGGTGTGTCGGTGTGGCGGGCGACGAGGTTCTCGGAGCGGGGCAGGTCGCGTTCGAAGACGGAGCGGAAGACGGCCTGTTTGTCGGGGAAGTAGTAGAAGACGCCGGCGGGGCTGAGTCCGGCGGCGCGGGCGATCTGGGCGACGGTGGTCTGGTCGAAGCCGTGGGCTGCGAAGAGTCGGGCGGCGGCGAGGGTGATGGCTTGTCGGCGTTGTGCGACCTGCCGGGTGTCGACGGTGCGTGCCACGGCGCGCCCTTTCTTTGACTGATCGTTCAGTCGAACTATACCGCGGCGCCGGTGGCCGGGTTTTGTCGGTGGTGTTTGGTAGGAAGATCGACATGCTGGTGCTTGCCGCTCAGGAGTCGTTCTTCCTCGCTCGTCGGCCGCGGAAGGATTCGCCGCACACGACGGCGGCGTACCGGCGTGACCTGGCGGGTGTGACGGCGTTGTTGTCGGAGGTGACGGGCACTCCCCCGGAGTCGCTGGAGATGTCGGAGTTGACGACGCGGAACCTGCGTGCGGCGTTCGGGGTGTTCGCGGACTCGCACGCGAAGTCGTCGGTGTTGCGGGCGTGGTCGACGTGGAACCAGTTCTTGACGTTCTGCGTGGCGGAGGAGTTGGTGGCGGGCAATCCGATGGGTGCGGTGGCGCGGCCGAAGACCCCTCCCCTGGTGCCGAAGCCGTTGCGGGGTGAGGACACGCCGGAGCGGTTGTTGGCGGCCGCGGCGGAGGGTGCTCGTCAGGGTCGTGATCCGTGGCCGGAGCGGGATGTGCTGGTGTTGGCGTTGGGGTTGGTGGCGGGGTTGCGGTCGGCGGAGATGCGGACGTTGACGCACGGGTCGGTGGTGGGTCGGCCGGGTGAGCGGCGGTTGCACGTGGCGGGGAAGGGCAATCGGGACCGGTCGGTGCCGATCGAGCCGGCGATGGACCGGATCATCGAGCAGTACGTGGAGTCGTGTCGGCGGCGTTTTCCGCAGGGGCGGTTCGACCGGGGGTCGGCGTTGTTGCGTGATCGGCATGGTGAGCCGATCGGGCGGGGTGGGTTGGAGTACTTGGTGCGGTCGTGCTTCCGGTGGGCGGGGTTGCACGACCGGGTGCCGTCGGGGGCGAACCTGCACGCGTTGCGGCACACGTTCGCGACGCGGTTGGCGGAGGACGGTGCGACGGCGTCGGAGATCATGGCGTTGTTGGGGCACGCGTCGTTGGCGACGTCGCAGAACTACATCGAGGCGACGGCGCGGGAGCGGCGGGCGGCGGTGGCGGGCAATCGGACGTACGCGTCGTTGGCGCGGTTGCCGCGCGCGGAGTAGGTGTTCGAGCCGGGTGGGGCCGTCGGGTCGACCGTCGCGAGTGCTCGGCGGCGTCCGCTCTCCACGCCGGGATCGCTGGGAGGTGGAAGGCGGAACCGCCCGCGTTCGAGGCGGGGTTCAGGGCCTCGTTCTAGCCGAAGTAGCGCCAGGCGCGGATGTTCGGGACGTTGTTGAGGTTGCCGGGGTCGCACCACTCCAGGACGAGCGGGTAGTGGTCGCCCGGCACATCGGTTCCCCACGGGACGAGGCATCCACCGAAAGCCCTGTTCCACAGCATCACCCAGCCGTTCTTGCCCCTTGCGTCCCAGCGGCTTTCGACTCCGGTGCAGTCGCCCAGGTCGATCCAGCCCGCGGAACGAGCGACGAGGCAGTTGCCGGACGCGGCGTGTTCCAGCTGGAGGTTGTCCATTCCGCTGGTGTAGTACCAGAGCTGGTTGTCGACGTCTCCGTGGCCGCACCGGTGGAGGTAGGGTTCGGCCCCGTCACCGTCGAGGCACCAGCCGGGGTTTCCGACGTTCTCGTAGTGCGTGTACCCGGAGGCGGCGGACGCCGGCGTGAGGCCTGCTGTCGTCGTCAGCGCTGCGGCCAGGACCGCGGTGACCACCAGCCGCCCGAGTTTTCCGATTCGCGACATTCTGATCATCCGCTTCTCCGTTCCTCCAGCGGCGACGGGTCGGCGCGTCCGCCCGGTCAGCTCCCCCACAAGTGCATCGGGCCAGGTTTCCAGCCTGACTTTGGGTGTGGAAGTGGTGACTGGGCGTGCCACCCTGACAGCTCAGTCGCTGGTCGGGGCCGTGTGGGTGACGTCGGTCGGGTCCGGGTGGGGCCGTCGTGCTCGGGAACGCGCTGCGGGGTAGTCCGTGCGGGTGACTTGGGTGAGTCGATGTTCGCACAGGTGTACGCAGGGGTTATGAGGGCTGTGTGGCGTGGTTCGGTGTCGTTCGGGTTGGTGGTGTTCCCGGTGCGGTTGTTCGGGGCGACGCGGGAGCGTGGTGTGCGGTTCCACGAGGTGCACCGGCTGGACGGTGGGCGGGTGCGGCATCGGCGGGTGTGTTCGGTGTGCGGTGCGGGGGTGGAGTTGTCGGAGGTGGCGAAGGGGTTCGTGTTGCCGGATGGTCGGTTGGTGATGGTGGAGGCGGAGGATCTGGCGGGGTTGTCGGCGGGGGTGGAGCCGACGATCGAGGTGGTGCAGTTCGTGGGTGTGGACGAGGTGGATCCGGTGTTGTGGGGTCGGTCGTACTTCGTGGAGCCGGAGCGGGTGGCGGTGGGGTCGTACGTGGTGTTGCGGGATGTGTTGGTGCGGTTGTCGCGGGTGGCGGTGGTGCGGGCGGGGTTGAGGGGTCGGGAGGTGTTGGGGGTGGTGCGGCCTCGGGGTGGGGGTTTGGTGTTGCAGACGTTGGTGTGGCCGGGTCAGGTGCGGGAGCCGGGTTCCGATTTCTCGGGTGTGGTGTCGGGTGGTGCGGAGTTGGCGGTGGCGGAGGCGTTGGTGGAGTCGATGACGGCGCCGTTCGACGGGTCGGTGTTCTCCGACGGGTACGGGGAGCGGTTGGAGGGGTTGATCGAGGCGAAGTCGGCGGGTGCGGCGGAGGTGCCGGTGGCGCGGGGGCCGGAGGAGACGGGTGGTGGGGTGGATCTGTTGGGTGCGTTGCGGCGGAGCGTGGAGCGGGTGCGGTCGGGGCGGTCGCGGCGTGAGGGTGGTTGAGGGTTGCGGTGTCGGGCGGCGGGCCCGGTGTTTGTTAGCCCGTTCGAGTGACGCCCTGGTGCGGATCGCGCCGTTCGCGGGTAGTCACGTGGCATGAGGTCCGTGTGGCGTGGGGCGATTTCGTTCGGGTTGGTGACGATCGGTGTCCGGTTGTACACGGCCACGGAGGAGCACGACGTCCGGTTCCACCAGGTGCACCGTGAGGACGGTGGGCGGATCCGGTACAAGCGGGTGTGCCAGGTGTGCGGTGAGGAGGTCCCCTACGCCGACATCGCGAAGGGGTACGAGCTGGACGACGGCCGGGTCGTGGTGATGGACGCGGAGGACTTCGACAAGTTGCCGGTGAACACCGATCGGGCGATCGAGGTGCTGGAGTTCGTGCCGGTGGAGGAAGTGGATCCGATCTACTTCCAGAAGTCGTACTACCTGGAGCCGGACAAGGCGGCGACGCGTCCTTACGTGTTGTTGCGGACGGCTTTGGAGCGCAGTGGGCAGCTCGCGGTGGTGAAGATCGCGATTCGTCAGCGGGAGACGTTGGCGTTGTTGCGGGCGCGGGACGACTTGTTGGTGATGCACACGATGTTGTGGCCGGACGAGGTGCGGAAGCCGGATTTCGAGTTCCTGGACGCGGACGTGGAGGTGCGGCCGCAGGAGTTGAAGATGGCGTCGTCGTTGGTGGAGAGCATGGCGGGGTCGTTCGATCCGGGTGAGTTCTCGGACGACTACACGGTGGCGATGCAGAAGGTGATCGAGGCGAAGGCGGAGGGTGCGGAGTTGCCGGAGCGGCCGGAGGTGGAGGAGGCCGGTGAGGTGATCGACCTGATGACGGCGTTGGAGCGGAGTGTGGAGCAGGCGAAGTCGGCGCGGGGTGGGCGGTCGGCGGCGCGGAAGCCGGCGGCGAAGAAGTCCGCGTCGGGTTCGGGCTCGGGGTCGTCGCGGAAGGCTCCGGCGAAGAAGAAGGCGAAGCCCGCCTGAGGGCGTGGCGGCGGGGATGGGTGGGGATCTTTCGGAGTACCGGCGCAAGCGGGATCCGGGGCGGACGCCGGAGCCTGTGCCCGGTGACGATCCGGTGGTGCCGCGTGGTGGTGACGACACGTTCGTGATCCAGGAGCACCACGCGTCGCGGTTGCACTGGGACGTGCGGTTGGAGCGGGGCGGGGTGTTGGTGTCGTGGGCGGTGCCGAAGGGGTTGCCGCCGGAGCCGGGGACGATCCGGTTGGCGGTGCGGACCGAGGATCACCCGTTGGAGTACGCGTCGTTCTCGGGGGTGATCCCGAAGGGCGAGTACGGCGCGGGTGAGATGGTGATCTGGGACCGGGGTCGGTACGAGACGGTGAAGTGGTCCGACCGCGAGGTGGACGTGGTGTTGCACGGTTCGCGGGTGGAGGGCGAGTTCGTGTTCTTCCGCCGTGGGTCGACCGGCGGGGCGGGCAAGGACTGGATGGTGCGGCGGCGGCACGGGGCGGTGCGTGCGGACTGGGTGCCGTTGCCGGAGTCGTTGTCGCCCATGTTGGCGACGCCCGCGGCGGAGTTGCCGGGGCCGGCGGCGAAGTGGGCGTTCGAGTTCAAGTGGGACGGGGTGCGGGCGATCGCCCGGGTGGAGGGTGGTCGGGTGCGGTTGACGAGCCGGTTGGGCAACGACGTGACGGGGACGTACCCGGAGTTGCAGGGGTTGGGTGCGCAGCTGGGTGTGACGCAGGTGTTGTTGGACGGGGAGATCGTGGCGTTGGAGGGTGGGCGGCCGAGTTTCGGGGCGTTGCAGCAGCGGATGCACGCCTCGGCGGCGCAGGCGCGGCGGTTGGTGGCGGGGACGCCGGTGACGTTCCTGGTGTTCGACGTGTTGCACCTGGACGGCTCCCCCACGGTGGAGCTGCCGTACGCGCGGCGGCGTGAGCTGTTGGAGGGGTTGGGGTTGACGGGTGCTCATTGGTTGACGCCGAAGGCGTTCCCGGGTCAGGGGGCGGCGGTGTTGGCGGCGAGCCGGGAGCAGGGGTTGGAGGGGGTGGTGGCGAAGCGGCTGGATTCGCGGTACGTGCCGGGTCGGCGTTCGCCGCAGTGGGTGAAGGTGACGGCGGTGGCGACGCAGGAGGTGGTGATCGGGGGGTGGCGGCCGGGTGAGGGCAAGCGCAAGGGGGTGGTGGGTTCGTTGTTGCTCGGGATCCCGGACGGTGAGGGCGGGTTGGTGTTCGCGGGGTCGGTGGGCACGGGGTTCGACCAGGCGGAGTTGGAGCGGTTGACGGCCCGGTTGTCGGAGTCGGGGGTGGCGGGGTCGCCGTTCACGTCGGAGGTGCCGCGGGAGCGGGCGCGGGGTGCGCGGTGGGTGCGTCCGGAGTTGGTGGGCGAGGTGGCGTACCGGCAGTGGACGGCGGACGGCCGGTTGCGGTTCCCGACGTGGCGGGGGTTGCGGCCGGATCGGGCGCCCGGGGAGGTGCGGCGTGGTGACGGGTGAGGCGTTGGTGCGGGTGGAGGGTCGTCGGTTGAAGCTGACGAACCTGGACAAGGTGCTGTACCCGGAGGTGGGGTTCACCAAGGCTGAGGTGATCGACTACTACACGCGGATCGCGCCGGTGTTGTTGCCGCACGTGGCTGGTCGGCCGATGACGGTGCGGCGGTACCCGAACGGGGTGGACGGGAAGTCGTTCTTCGAGAAGAACGTGCCGTCGCACGCGCCGGAGTGGGTGCGGACGGTGCGGGTGGAGACGCCGGGGTCGTCGCGGGGCGCGGAGTACGCGGACTTCGTGGTGGTGGACGACCTGGCGACGGTGGTGTGGTTGGCGAACCTGGCGGCGTTGGAGTTGCACGTGCCGCAGTGGACGGTGGGAGCGCGGGGTGGGCGGCACTCCCCCGACCTGCTGGTGTTCGACCTGGATCCGGGTGAGCCGGCGACGGTGGTGGAGTGCTGCCGGGTGGCGTGCCGGGTGCGGGAGGTGTTGGAGGGCGACGGGTTGGCGCCGGTGGTGAAGACGTCGGGGTCGAAGGGGTTGCAGGTGTACGCGGCGGTGTCGGTGTCGTCGGCGGAGCGGACGTCGGAGTACGCGAAGGGGGTGGCGCAGCGGTTGGCGGGCGAGTGGCCGGAGGAGGTGGTGTGGCGGATGGCGAAGGCGCAGCGGACGGGGAAGGTGTTGATCGACTGGTCGCAGAACAACCCGGCGAAGACGACGGTGGCGCCGTACTCGTTGCGCGCCCGGTCGCGGCCGTCGGTGTCGGCGCCGGTGTCGTGGGACGAGGTGGAGGCGTGCCGGGTGGTGGAGGACCTGGTGTTCCTGGCCGACGAGGTGCGGGAGCGGGTGGACGCGGGGGGTGACCTGTTCGTGGCGGGCGAGCCGTCGCCTCTGCCACGGTGACCGGGTTGTCGTGGTCGGCTGATCGGGAGGAGGGGTTGGTCGTGGGGTCGTCGGAGGAGCGGATCAGGGCGGCGCACGTGGGTGCGGCGCCGAGGTTGGCGGGCCGGGTGGTGTTGGTGGAGCACGATCCGGCGTGGGCGGGGCTGTACGAGCGTGAGGCGGCGCGGATCCGGGGCGCGTTGGGTGACCTGGTGCTGGGGTTGGAGCACGTGGGGTCGACGTCGGTGCCGGGGTTGGCGGCGAAGCCGATCGTGGACGTGGTGCTGGCGGTGGCGGATTCGGCGGATGAGCCGTCGTACGTGCCGGCGTTGGAGGCGGCGGGGTACGTGCTGCGGATCCGGGAGCCGGAGTGGTTCGAGCACCGGATGTTCAAGGGACCGGACACGGACGTGAACCTGCACGTGTTCACGGCGGGTGAGCCGGAGGTGGCGCGGATGGTGGCGTTCCGGGACCGGTTGCGGGTGTCGGAGGCGGACCGGGTGTTGTACGAGCGGACTAAGCGGGAGCTCGCGGCGCGGGAGTGGACGTACCTGCAGCAGTACGCGGACGCGAAGGCGGGGGTGGTGGCCGACATCCTGGGCCGCGCCTGACCGCCGCTCCCCCGGTCCGGTGGCGGGGTTCCGGTCCGGTGCGGGTTCGGGGTGCGGGAGGATTCGCGGGTGCGGTTCGGGGTGTTGGGTCCGATGGTGGTGCGGCGTGCGGACGGGACGGAGGTCCGGGTCGGTGGGCCGCGGTTGCGGGCGTTGTTGGCGGTGTTGCTGGTGGACGCGGGCCGGGTGGTGGGTGTCGACCGGGTGAGCGAGGCCCTGTACGGGCCGTGTCCGCCGGCGGGGGCGGGCAACGCGATCCAGTCGCAGGTGTCGCGGCTGCGGTCGGTGCTCGACGTGGAGGTGGAGCGGTCGGCGGCCGGGTACCGGCTGGTGGTGGATCCGGGCGAGGTGGACGCGCTGCGGTTCGAGGACCTGGTGGCGCGGGGGTTGCCGGGTGAGGCGCTGGCGTTGTGGCGTGGTCCGGCGTTGCGGGACGTGGGTGACGCGCCGTTCGCGGCGGTGTGCGCGGCGCGGTGGGAGGAGCTGCGGCTGCGGGCGGTGGAGGACCACGAGGGCGTGTCGGTGGGGTTGGTGCGGGAGTTGGTGGCGGCGCACCCGACGCGGGAGCGGTTGGTGGCGCGGTTGGTGCGGGTGCTGCACCGGGAGGGGCGGCAGGCGGAGGCGTTGGGGGTGTTCGAGCGGACGCGCCGGTTGTTGGCCGAGGAGTTGGGCGCGGACCCCTCCCCCGGGCTGGTGGCGGCGCACGGCGAGGTGCTGCGGGGTGAGGGGCCGGTGGCGCGGCGGGTGCTGCCGGCGCAGTTGACGAGTTTCGTGGGCCGTGAGGAGGAGGTGCGGCTGGTCGGGGCGGCGTTGGGGTCGTCGCGGTTGGTGACGTTGACCGGTCCGGGTGGTGCGGGCAAGACGCGGTTGGCGGTGGAGGCGGCGGCCCGGGAGCCGGGTGAGGTGTTCTTCGTGGACCTGGCGCCGTTGGCGGTGGGCGGGGACGTGCCGCGGGCGGTGGTGTCGGCGTTGGGGCTGCGGGAGGACGGGATGCGGCCGGTGACGGCGCCGGTGGAGCGGTTGGTGGCGGCGTTGCGGGACCGGCCGGTGCTGGTGGTGTTGGACAACTGCGAGCACGTGGTGGACGACGCGGCGGCGTTGGCGGCGGGGTTGTTGGCGCGGTGCGCGGGGTTGCGGGTGTTGGCGACGTCGCGGGAGGCGTTGGGGGTGACCGGGGAGGTGGTGCGGCCGGTGCCGCCGTTGGAGTCGGGCGGGGCGGGGTCGGCGGCGGTGCGGTTGTTCGCGGATCGGGCGGTGGCGGTGAACCCGTCGTTCCGGCTGGACCCGGGGACGGCGGAGCTGGTGGTCCGGATCTGCCGGGCGTTGGACGGGTTGCCGTTGGCGATCGAGCTGGCGGCGGCGCGGGTGCGGTCGTTGCCGGTGGCGGAGGTCGCGGCGCGGTTGGGTGACCGGTTCCGGTTGTTGTCGCGGGGCAGTCGGGCGGCGGTGGCGCGGCATCGGACGCTGCACGCGGTGGTGGAGTGGAGTTGGGGGTTGCTGGACGACGAGGAGCGGGTGGTGGCGCGGCGGTTGACGGTGTTCCGGGGCGGGGCGACGTTGGGCGCCGCGGCGGCGGTGTGCGGGGTGGCGGGCGTGGACGAGGTGTTGCCGTCGTTGGCGGACAAGTCGTTGGTGGAGGTGTCCGGGGACCGGTATCGGATGTCGGAGACGATCCGGGCGTTCTGCGCGGCCCGGTTGGCGGAGTCGGGTGAGGAGCCGGGGCTGTTGCGGGCGCACGCGGAGCACTTCGCGGGGGTGGCGGCCGAGGCGGCGCCGCACCTGTACGGGGCGGCGCAGTTGGTGTGGTTGGGGCGGTTGGCGGCGGAGCACGAGAACCTGACGGCGGCGGTGCGGTGGGCGGCGGCGTGCGATCACGGGCTGGCGTTGCGGTTGGCGGCGGACCTGGGGTGGCCGTGGTGGTTGCGGGGGTTGCGCGCGGAGGGCGCGTCGTTGGCGGCGGAGGTGGTGCGGGCGGTGGGGCCGACGCCGCCGCCCGGGTTGGCCGAGGAGTACCTGTTGTGCCTGGTGAACGCGTCGTCGACGGGTGCGGCGGGGTTGCCGGGGTCGCCGTCGCCGCGGGATCCGTCGCCGGCGGGGCTGCCCGGTCCGCCGGCGCGGCCGTACCTGACGGTGTTGTGGGGCATGGCGCACGGGGTGCCGAAGCTGGACCTGGCGGAGATGGAGGCGTTGCGGGACCGGCTGCTGGGGTCGGATCCGTGGAGTCGGGCGTTGGGCCGGTTGGGGTCGGGGATGGGGCTGCAGTACTCGGGGCGGCTGCGGGAGGCGTGGGAGGAGCACGCGGCGGCGTTGGCGGGGTTCCGGGCGGTGGGTGAGCGGTGGGGCATGGCGCTGGCGTTGGCGCAGCTGGCCGAGTTGGCGCGGGCGGGTGGCCGGTTGGCGGAGGCGATGGGGTTCCTGGACGAGGCGTTGGCGTTGTCGCGGTCGTTCGGGGCGACCGAGCACACGGCGAGCCTGCTGTGCCGCCGGTCGGAGTGGGCGTGTCAGTCCGGTGACCTGGACGGCGCGGTGGCCGACGTGGAGGAGGCGGCGGTGCTGGCGCGCTCGCAGGGCACGGTGGAGACGTTGGCGCAGGCGTGGCTGGGTGCGGCGGAGGTGGCACGGCGTCGCGGTGACCTGGAGGGTGCGCGGCGGTGGTGCGAGGAGGCGTTGCGGGTGTGCCCGCGGGGCTGGTTCGGGCCGGAGGAGGTGCGGGCGTCGATCCTGGTCGCGGTGGGCCGGGTGGAGTCGGCGTGCGGTGACCGCGAGGCGGCGGTGCGGGCGTGGGCGTCGGCGGCGGTGTCGGCGCGGGAGTGGGGCAACCAGGTGGTGTTGGCGCGGGTGGTGGAGGCGCACGCGGCGTCGGCGGTGGCCGACGGCGACGGGGTGCGGGCGGCGCTGCTGGCGGGGGTGGCGCGGGGGTTGCGCGGCGAGGTGGCGGTGGTGGACCCGGAGGTGCTCGCGATGGAGGCGGCGGCGCGGGCCCTGGTCGGTGACGGGGTGTTCGCGGAGGTGTCGGCGCGGGGCGCCGGGTCGGGGCCGGACGAGGTGGCCGCCCTGCTCGACGCGTGACGTCGCCCCGACCGGCCCGGGCTGGTCGGGGCGGGGAAAGTCGGGCAGGCCCGGGGCGTGGCGGGTGGTGCCCGTCGGGTGTGGCGGGGCGTGCGGTCGGGCGTCGTCTCCTAGGCTGGTGGGCATGCCGAGAATCGCCACCGCCGACTCCGTGTCCCGTGACGAGTTGGTCGCGTTCCTGCGGCCACGCCACCGCGCCCTGCTGGTCACCGCGCGCGCCGACGGGCGTCCGCAGGTGTCGCCGGTGACGTGCGGGGTGGACGAGGAGGGGCGGGTGGTGGTGTCGACGTATCCGCAGCGGGCGAAGTCGCGCAACGCCCGGCGGGACGAGCGGGTCACGGTGTGCGTGCTGTCCGACGACTGGGACGGCCCCTACGTCCAGGTGGACGGTCGGGCCGAGGTGCTGGACCTGCCGGAGGCGTTGGAGCCGCTGGTGGACTACTACCGGTGCATCGCGGGCGAGCACCCGGACTGGGACGAGTACCGGGACGCGATGCGCCGGCAGGGCAAGTCGCTGATCCGCGTCACGATCGACCGGTGGGGTCCGATCGCGACCGGCGGGTTCCCGCCCGACCTGGCCGGCTGACCACTCCCCTCCGCGCCACTCCCCCACGCACCGCTCGTCTTTGCGCCGCTCCCCCCGGCGAGCCCGATCACCGCGAGCCGGACCCGGTTGCCGAGCGCCGGGCCTCCACGCCCCGATCACTGAGTGCCGGGACGACTGGGCGCCCGGATCCCCATGTGTCCGGATCCCCGGGTCACCGCAGGGGGCGGGCCCGCCACACCACGGCGAGCGCGGGGTCCCCGCCGGGGCCCGGTTCGACCCGCTGCACGGTGAAGCCCTCGCGCTCGTAGAACGCGGCCGCGCGTGCGTTGGCCGCGTAGTGCTCGATCCACAACCGGTCGGCGTCGGCGGGCAGCCGTCGGGTCAGCGCGTCGAGCAGCGCGGGCCCCAGGCCGTGGCCGCGGTGGCCGGGGTGGACGTAGAGCTTGTAGACGACGTGGTCGGCGCCCAGGCGGCCGCGCTGCCCGACGCCGACCAGCTGTCCGTCGATCTCGGCGACGACGAGCAGCCCGTCGGCCGCGGCGGCGGCGAGCCGCGCCTCGTCCCACCACCGGCGGACCTGGTCGGCGGCGGCCTCGGCGCCGATCAGCGGGGTGTAGTGGGCGGGGACGTGCTCCTCGCCGAACCGGCGGACGGCGGCGGCGTCGTCGGGCCCGGCGTCCCGCACGACCGGCCCGGTCCCCGCGTGCTCCTCGCCCATCGCGGTCCTCAGGCGTGGGCCTGGTGGGCGACGCTCCAGGCGCCGCCCCAGCCGGCCGGGTTCTCCAGCAGCGCGAACACCGTGCCGGCGGGGTCGGCGACGGCCGCGACGACACCGGTGGGGACCTCGCGGGGGCCGACGAGGACGGCGCCGCCCATGTCGGTGGCCTCGGCGAGGGCGGCGGCGACGTCGGGGACGGCGAAGTAGCAGGTCCAGCCGCCCTGGGCGGTGAGGCGGCCGGCGACGGGGCGGCGGTCGTCGGCGACGGCGGCGTCGTAGAGGGTGAACTCGCCGTCGGGGTCGCGGACCTGCCAGCCCAGGGCGCCGGCCCAGTGGTCGTCGTCGGCGGCGTCGCCCATGAGTTCCACCCAGCACGGTTCGCCGGGGCGTGGTTGCGGCGCCCACGGGCCGTGCAGGACGCGGCCGGAGTCGACGGCGGCGCCGACGCCCAGGTCACGGGGTGGGGTGCCGGCGAACACGACGCGCCAGGCTGGGTCGCCGGGGTGCACGCGGGCGGCCAGGCGGTCGCCGACCCAGCCGGTGAACGCGCCGTCGGGTTCGGCGATGAGCACCCAGCCGAGCAGGTGGGCGTAGAACTCGGCGATCGGTTCGGGGCGGGTGGTGCTCAGCTCGACGCGGCGGACACCGCGTGCGGGGCTGTCGGGGGTACCGGGCACGGCGGTGGCTTCCCATCGGGGGGCGGGGCGGCGGTGATCAGGAACGCGCCCCATCCTCCGCACCGGCCATGCGTGGCGACAATGCTCCGTTCGGCGGCTGCGACTGGGCCGAGAGGACCTGGTCGAGCGGCTGGGGGCGGCCGAGGTGGAAGCCCTGGCCGCTCTGCACGCCCAGCCGGACGAGGGCGTCGACCTGGGCGGGGCGCTCGACCCACTCGGCGACGGCGGTCAGGCCCAGGCCCTGGGCGATCTGCACGATCCCGGCGACGAGCACGGCGTCGGTGGAGCGTTCGTCGATGCCGCGCACGAACTCGCCGTCGATCTTGATGCCGGTGATGGGCAGGTGCTTGAGGTGGACGAACGAGCCGAACCCGGAGCCGAAGTCGTCGAGGATGATGCGGCAGCCGAACGCGCGCAGCTGCAGCGACAGGGCGCGGGCGGCGTCGAGGTTGGTCACCGCGGCGGTCTCGGTGATCTCCAGGCCCAGCCGGCCGGGCGCGACGCCCGCGGTGGCGAGCCGGTCGAGCACGAACCCGCCGAAGTCCTCGTCCTCCAGGGTGCGGCCGGAGATGTTGACGTTGAACCGCAGCCGCGGGTCGGGGTGGCCGACGAGGGCGTCGATCGCGGTGGACAGCACCCACCGGTCGATGTCCAGCACGAGGTCGGAGCGTTCGGCCTCGGGCAGGAACTCCGCCGGCCCCAGGTAGGGGTCCTGGCCGTCCTCCAGCCGCAGCAGCAGCTCGTGGCCGAGGGTGGTGCCGGTGGCCAGCTGCACCATGGGCATGGCGTGCAGGGCCAGGCCGCCGCCGTCGAGCGCGGCGCGCAGCCGGTCCAGCACGGAGACGCGTTTCGCGGTGTCGGCGTAGTGGCCGGGCTCGTAGACGGTGACGCGGTTGCGGCCGGCGGCCTTGGAGGCGTAGAGGGCGAGGTCGGCGTTGGCGAGGACGAGCTCCCACGTGTCGCCGGGCCCGTACTCGGCGACGCCGGTGGACACGGTGATGCTGCGGGCGGCGCCGACGAGCGGCAACGCCGCTACGGCATCGCGCAACCCCTCGGCGACCCGGGCGGCGTCGGCGGGGGTCGCGCCGGGCAGCACGACGGCGAACTCGTCGCCGCCGAGCCGGCCGATCAGCTGCGACGGCGACAGCCGTGACCGCAGCGTCGAGGCCAGCGCTTTCATCAGCCGGTCGCCGACGGCGTGGCCGCGCAGGTCGTTGACGTCCTTGAAGTTGTCCAGGTCCAGCAGCAGCATCGCGCCGGGGCCGCCGCCGGCGAGCTGCCGCTCCAGCTCGCGGGTGACCGCGCGCCGGTTCGCCAGCCCGGTGAGCGGGTCCTGCTCGGCCAGCGCCAGCAGCTCGTCGTGCACGCGGCGGGCTCGGGTGATGTCGTGGGCGGTGCCCAGCACCCGCAGCGGCGAGCCGTCCTCGTCGGTGACGACCTCGCCGAAGCACTCGAACCACCGCTCGGTGCGGTCCCGGCCCAGCAGCATGCGGTGGGTGTAGGAGAACCCGGCGCCCGACCGCATGGCCTCCTCGAGGGTGGCCTGGATCATCGACAGGTCCTCGGGGTGCACCACGGCGGCGTAGCCGTCGAAGTCCAGCTCGGTGTCGGGGCCGAACCCGAACATCTCCAGCAGCGTGTCCGACCACACCACGCGGTCCTCGGCGATGTGCCACTCCCACGTGCCCATGCGGCCCAGCACCTGCGCGCGGCGCAGCGCGTCGGCCTCGTGGGTGGCCTCGAGCTCCCGGTCGCGCCACGCGGTGACGTCCACCACCCGGTACAGCAGCCGATCCTCGGCGTCGGACCCGGTGGCGGCGTCGGGGAGGGTCTGGCAGGTGACCTCCAGCCAGCGGTGCCCCTTGCGGTAGGCGCTGGGGGTGAGCAGCGCCAGCCCGGCCCGGGGCCGTTCGGGCGCGCCGGGCAGCAGCGCGGGCAGCGACCGGCCGACCACGTGGTCCACCGGCACGCCCAGGATCTCCGCCAGCGCGGGGTTCACCCAGGCCAGCGTGCCGTTCGCGTCCGTCACACCGAAACCGACGTCGGCCCGGTCGAGCACCTCGCGGTGCAACGCGCCGTTGCCGTTCACGCGCTCCTCCTCGCCCACCCGCGGGCCATGATGGTCGAGACCACGCGCGGGGGGCAAGCCGACGACCTTCAGCGCAACCGCTCCAGACCACGCGCGGTGTCCACCAGTTCCCCCGCCAACCGCCGCAGCTCGGTGCCGTCGGCGCCGTCCGCGGCGGCGGTGGCGACGTCCTCCGCGGCGCACCGCAGCTGGAACAGCCGGTCCTGCAGGTCGGCCAGCTCCCCCGCGGACAGCACCACGGCGTCCTCGGGCAGCCCGCCCCGCTGCACGGCGGCGCGGCGTTCGTAGGCGCGCTGCCGGCACGGCTGCGCGCAGTACCGGCGCGGCCGCCCGATCCGGCCGCTGTCGGGCAGACGGCGTCCGCACCAGGCGCAGTGCCTGGCTTCCTCACGGCGTGCCGCGACGGGCTCGGTCACCAGCTCCATGGCGGGCGACGGTATCCGGCTACCCACCGGTCACCGCCGCGCCACGCCGCCAGGGCAGACTCCGGGTGTGACCGCGAAGCACCCGTACCTGTCCGGACCGCACCCCCGCGCGTTCGCGCACCGGGGCTGGCACCTCGACGAGCTGTCGGGGATGGAGAACTCGCTGGCCGCGTTCCGCCGCGCGCACCAGGAGGGCTACCGGTACCTGGAGACCGACGTGCACGCCACCTCCGACGGGGTGGTGGTGGTCCACCACGACGCGACCCTGGACCGCACCACGGACGCGACCGGGCCGGTGGCCGCGCAGCCGTGGTCGGCGGTGCGGCGCGCCAACGTGGGCGGGCGCGAGCCGATCACCAGGCTGGAGGACCTGCTGGAGGACCTGCCGCAGGCGTGGGTGAACATCGACGTCAAGGCGGACTCCGCGGTGGTTCCGGTGCTGGAGGTGCTGCGCCGCACCGGCTCGCTGCACCGGGTGTGCCTGGCGTCGTTCTCGGAGAAGCGGCTGGCCCGGTTGCGGCGCCTGGGCGGTCCGGGGTTGCTGACGTCGATGGGGCCGCGGTCGGCGGGCGCGCTGTGGGCGGCCGGGCGGATGCCGCTGGTGGGGCTGCCGGTGCGGGGCATGGTCGCGCAGGTGCCGGTGAACCAGGGCCGGCTGGTGGTGGTGGACGGCCGGTTCGTGGCCGCCGCGCACCGCCGCGGCCTGGAGGTGCACGTGTGGACCGTCGACGACGAGCCGGAGATGCGGCGGCTGCTGGACCTGGGCGTGGACGGGCTGGTCACCGACCGGCCCGACCGGCTGCGCGACGTGCTGGTCGACCGGCGGGCCTGGGCGGGCGGCTGACCCGCCGCGTGGCGGGCGGGCGGACGGTTGGCAACAGCTTGGTGGTGATCACCACCAGTGGATGGCGGGCGATATACAGTCCGCCCCCATGAGCGTGGCCGACAGCACCGCACCCGCCGTGGACCGCAAGCGGGAACAGCGCGGGTGGACCTGGTACGACTGGGCGAACTCGGTGTTCCCCACCTCGGTGGTCACCGTGTTCCTCTCCGGCTACCTCACCGCGGTGGCCAAGGAGGCCGCGGTCGCCGACACCGCCCGCAACGGCCCGAACCCGTGCGCGGACGGGTCGCTCAAGCAGTGCGACATCTCCCTGTTCGGCGCCTACTTCCCCGCCGGGTCGCTGTGGGGCTACCTGCTGTCCATCGCCACCCTCGTGCAGGTCGTGGTGCTGCCGGTGATGGGCGCGATCGCCGACCGCACCCAGAACAAGCGCCGCATGCTCGGCGGGTTGGCGTTCACCGGCTCCGTCGCCACCGTCGCGCTGGCCGCGGTCGGCGGCGACGACTGGCACCTCGGCGTCGTGCTGTTCGTCCTGGGCAACATCTGCTACGGCGCGTCGGTCGTCGTGTACTACGCGTTCCTGCCGGAGATCGCGACCCCCGACGAGCGCGACGCGGTGTCCACCCGCGGCTGGGCGTTCGGCTACCTCGGCGGCGGGTTGGCGTTGGCGGTGCAGCTGGCGCTGTTCATCGGCCACGACGCGATCGGGTTGAGCGAGGGCGCGGCGGTGCGGGTCGGGTTCGTGTTCTCCGGCCTGTGGTGGGCGGGGTTCACGCTCATCCCGCTGGCGCGGCTCAAGCGGCACCAGCCGCCCCACGGCTCGGAGTCGGGCGCGTCGGTGATCACCGCCGGGTTCGCCGAGCTGCGCCAGACGATCCGGCAGGCCCGGCTGTTCCCGTTGACGCTGGCGTTCCTGGGCACCTACCTCATCTACACCGACGGCATCGCCACCGTCGCGAACGTGTCGGCCCAGTACGGGCGCGACGAGCTGCTGCTGGACGAGACGGTGCTGATCACCACGATCCTGATCGTGCAGTTCGTCGCGTTCCTGGGCGGCATGCTGCACGGGCGGGTGGCGAAGTCGTGGGGCGCGAAGCGCACCATCATGGTCAGCCTGTGCGTGTGGATCGTGGTGGTCGGGGCGGCGTTCTTCGTGCAGGCCGGGCAGCAGGTGCAGTTCTACGGGCTCGCGGTGGGCATCGGGCTGGTGCTGGGCGGCACGAACGCGTTGTCGCGGTCGCTGTTCAGCCAGATGATCCCGCCCGGCCGCGAGGCCCAGTACTTCTCGCTCTACGAGGTCGGCGAGCGGTCCACGTCGTGGCTGGGGCCGATGGTGTTCGCCGGTGTCGGCCAGGCCACCGGGTCGTTCCGGCTGGCGATCATCTCGCTGGTGATCTTCTTCGTGGCCGGGTTCGTGCTCATGATCTTCGTGCCGGTGCGCAAGGCGATCGCCGCGTCCGGCAACCCGGTGCCCGCCAAGGTGTGACCCGCCGTGCCCGCCCCGGGTCGCGCGGACCCGGG
>NZ_JBEOVG010000089.1:0-37980 GCF_040295345.1 Actinosynnema sp. NPDC002837 | reverse complement strand
AAGCCGGGCAGGCCTGGCGGGAAGAGCGTCCGCCAAGCCTGCCCGGCTTCGACCAGCCTATGGCACCCGAACCCATGTCAAATCGGGCCTAGGTGCGGATGTGCGGGTCCGTTGTGGGTGGGTGGGGTCGGGTGGTCTCGGTGCGGGTGTGCGGGTCCGTTGTGGGCGGGCGGGGTCGGGTGGTCTCGGTGGGCGGGTGGTGGATCACTCGGTTGGGTGAAGAGTGGAACCTGGGACAACCCGAATCGCATGTCTTCCGTTAGCCGGATAAAACGGCGGCCCGGCGGCGGACAGGTGTGGCGAGGGTGGAAGAGGGTGGCGAGGGTGGAAGGGGGGTGGGGAGGGGCGGAGGTGCAGTGTGGTGGTGGGTTGTGGCGGGGGTCGGGGTTAGTGGAGGTTGATCCAGTAGCGCCGGATGACACCGTGGTCGGTGGGGTGGGTGCCGTCGTAGATGCCGCCGTTGCGCTCGATCGTCTTGGCCGACGCGGTGTTGGTGTCTTCGCAGACCAGTAGCACGCGGTGCAGGGTGAGGGAGCGGGCCTCGTCCAGCATGCGGCCCAGGGCCCAGGTGGCCAGGCCCCGTCGGCGCGCGGAGGGGCGGATGCCGTAGCCGATGTGGCCGAAGGTCCGCACGTGGTCGTCAGGGGTGAGCCGGAGTGCGATGCCGCCGAGCACGTGGCCGTCCTCGACGATCCACCGGCACACCGAGCCGGGCCCGTCGGCCATGCGCGCGACCCAGGTGGCGAACCCCGCAGGCGAGTCGACCTCGTCGGACGGGAGCAGGCCGAAGCCGTCCTCGTGGACGCCCGGGCCCCAGTCGTCGCGTGCCGCCAACCAGGCGTCGTGGAGGCGGGTGGTCGGCGCGATCAGGTCCGGCACGGCCCGAGCTTCCTCAAGATCCGGTCCGGGCGATGAGCATTCCGCCCGGGACTTCGTCGTCGGGGCCGATGAGGACCTGCGCCTCGATGGTGAAGCCCGCGTCACGCAGCCAGCCGGCCACTCGCTCGACCGGGCGGCGGTGGACGTGGACGGACATCGGGTGGCCGCCGTAGCCCTCGGTCTTGAGGCGGGCGCGGTCGCCTACGTGGAAGCCGAGCATGACGACGCCGCCCGGCCGCAGCACGCGGTGGAAGTGGGTCAGGACCGCGGGGATCTCGCGGTCCGGGACGTGGATGATCGAGTAGAACGCCAGCACGCCGCCGACGGAGTCGTCGGCCAGGTCGAGGTCGGTCATGGAGCCGACGTGGAAGCGCAGGTCGGGGTGGCGCCGGCCGGCGAGCTCGACCATCCGGGGTGAGAGGTCGACGCCGAACACGTCCAGGCCGAGGCCGTGGAGGTGGGACGTGATCAGGCCCGGTCCGCAGCCGATGTCGGCGACCGGGCCGCCGACCTCGCGGGCGGCCTCGGCGAACATCGCCAGGACGCCCCGCAGCAGCGGGGTCTTCGCCAACGCCTCGCCCGCGATGTCGAGGTAGCTCTCGGCCACCGTGTCGTAGGAAACCCTGGTGTCGGTCAGCCAGTCGTCTGCGCTCACCGCGGTGACGTTAGCGGCGGCGGTTCGGGGGCCGGGTCAGGGGAGGAGCTTGTACGGGGGCTCCAGCCGGGGGTCGCTCCACCGCAGCGCGCCGGCGCAGGGCGCGGAGTCCAGCCGGCGGACGGTCAGGGTGAGCTCGCGCAGCGGCTGCCGCACGTCGATGTCCAGTTCGATGGTGGGGTTCTCGGCGGTCAGCGTCCCGCTCGTGCGGTCGCCGGCGACGACGGTCCACTCCACGCGGCTGTCGGGGCAGTCGGCGTGCTCGTGGACGAGCGTGCCGGTGACGGCCGTGATGTCCTCACGCCCGGGTTCCCACGTCGTGGTGACGGCGCCTCCACCGGACAACGGCCACCGGTAGGACGACGTGTCGGAGCAGTTCTTCATCCCGGCCTCGTCGAAGGCGCACGGGTGGTCGAACGAGTCCTGCGCGGGGACGTCGCCGCCGACGTGGGTCATCGAGACGGGCGCGGCCCAGATCGCCGTCGCGAGGCTCACCCACGCGAACACCACCCAGGCGGCGAACTTCACCCCGCGCCTCCCCACGACCCGCGCCGTGGCCAGTGTCGGGCAGCGGAGCCGGCCGGGGCAAGCGTCACAGGGGGCGGTTTTGCCCGTGGCGGGCGGCTCGGTGAAGATGGCCCCGATGCGAGACGACCTCCACGTCCGGGAGCTGGCTGCGGTGAGTTGCGGTACCTCGGTCGATCGCGTGGCCGCCCCGTGACCGGGGTCGGGTTGGGGACCATCGCCCGCGAGTGGGGGCGGATCGGGTGCGTCGGGTTCGGCGGGCCGCCCGCGCACATCGCGTTGCTGCGGGACCTGTGCGTGACCCGCCGGGGGTGGCTTTCCGATCGCGAGTTCGAGGACGGCATCGCGGTCACCAACCTGTTGCCCGGGCCCGCTTCCACGCAGCTCGCGATCCTGTGCGCGTGGCGGCTGCGCGGCGCGGCGGGCGCGGTGGTCGGCGGGGTCTGCTTCATCGTGCCGGGGTTGGTGTTGATCCTGGCGCTGGCCGTGCTGTTCCTGGCCGACAACGCCCCCGCGTGGGTCACGGGGGCGGCGGCGGGCGCGGGGGCGGCGGTGCCGGCGGTGGCGCTGCACGCGGCGTGGGGCCTGATCCCGGGCAGCTACCGGCGGGTCGGCTCGGCGTCGGCGGCACGGGTGCGCTGGGCGGCGTACCTGGTGGTGGGCGCGGTGGCGGCGGCGGTGACCGGGCCGTGGTTGGTGCTCGTGCTGGTCGCCGCCGGGTTGGTGGAGATCGCGGTGCGGACGCCGCCGGGCCGGGGCGCGAACTGGCCCGTGGTCCTGGCCCTGCCTGCCGCCGGGGGCGGGCTGGGCGCGTTGACGTGGGTGGCGGCCAAGGTCGGCGCGCTGTCGTACGGCGGCGGTTTCGTGATCATCCCGTTGATGCGGCAGGACGCCGTGCACACGTACGGGTGGATGACCGACGCGCAGTTCCTCAACGCGGTGGCGCTCGGGCAGATCACCCCGGGACCGGTCGTGCAGACGGTCGCGGTCGTCGGCTACGCCGCCGCCGGGCTGGGCGGCGGGCTGCTGGCCGCGTTCGTGGCGTTCGCGCCGTCGTTCGTGATGGTCATCGCGGGCGGTCCGAGACTGCAACGGCTGCGGGACGACGACCGGGCTCAGGCGTTCCTCACCGGCGCGGGCGCGGCGGCCATCGGCGCGATCGCGGGCTCCACCGTGCCGCTGGCCTGGTCGCTGCACGAGCCGTGGCAGTTCGTCCTGCTCGGGCTCGCCGTGCTGTGGCTGCTGGCGCTGCGCCGGGGCGTGGTGAGCGCCCTGGTCGCCGCCGGCGTCGTCGGCGCCCTGATCCCGCTGTTCTGAAGCGGGCCGGGGCGCCGACGACCGGACCTCAGTCCATGGCCGCGCGCAACGACGCCGGCCGCATGTCGGTCCACACCTTGTCGACGTGCGCCGAGCACTCGTCCTTGGTGCCCTTGGTGCCCTCGAACCGCCACCCGGCGGGCACGTCGTGGTGCGCGGGCCACAACGAGTACTGGCCCTCGTCGTTGACCAGGACCTGGTACGTGATGTCGTCCCTCATACCTCGTTCTCCTCCTGTGTTCTCGCATACCCGCGCAGTGTCGGGCTGACTGTGACGAAAACCGTGATGACGAAGATGCCCGCCGCGCACACCACTACGGCGGCGCCGGCCGACAGCGCCTCGGTCAGCACGCCGCCGACGAGCGGACCGGCCGCGCCCGCGCCGCCCACGACGACACCCATCACCCCGCTGAGCCGTCCGCGCAGCTCGTCGGGGGTGAGCAGCAGCTGGTGGGTGCTGATCGTGGTGTTGGCGGTCGGCGCGAGGAAGCTCATCAGGGCGAACAGCACCCCGATCAGGTAAGCCGACTCGACCGCCAACGCGCACGGCACCAGCAGGGTCAGCACCCAGAACACCGACGCGATCGACCGGTGCGGCCCGAGCACGCGGTGCAGCCACGGCGCGGCCAGGGCGCCGAGCACGCCGCCGACGCCGAGCATCGCCGCCATCACGCCGATCTCGCCGAACGACGCGCCCCGGTCGCGCACCAGCACGAGGACGACCACGTAGAACGCGGTGAAGAACAGGTTCAGCACCACCGCGCACAGCGCCGTCACCCGGATCTCCCGCCGGCCCCACACCCACCGCAGGCCCTCGCCGATCGACCGCAGCAGGTGCGGGTGCGACCCGACCGGCGCGGACGGCGGCACCCGCAGGAACAGCAGCGCCACGAACGCCACCACGTGCGTGGCCAGGTCCACCAGGAACGGCAGCCAGCGGGTCACCGCGAACAGCGCGCCGCCCAGCGCCGTCCCCGCCATCTGCCCCAACGACGACCGCGCGCTGTTCATCGCCACGGCCGTCGCCAGCTGCGACTCCGGCACGAGCCGCGGCAGGCACGCGTCCTCGGCGGGCTCGAACAACGCCCGGCACACGCCGAGCACCGCGGCGACCGCCATGACGTGCGGGATCGTGACCGCGTCGACCCACATCGCCACCACGAGCCCGCCCAGGGCGACCACCTGGGCGGCCTCGCAGCACAGCATGATCCGGCGGCGGTCCCACCGGTCGACCAGCGCGCCGGCCGGCAGCCCGACCAGCAGCTGCGCGGTGGCGTCCACGGTCAGCACGAGACCGGACAGCACCGGCGACTCGGTCAGGAACAGCACCAGCAGCGGCAGGGCCAGCATCGACGCGCTGAACCCCACCTCGGCCAGCGCCTGACCGCCCCACAGCAGCGTGTAGTTCCGGTTGCGCGCCAGGGACGTCGTCACAGCGCACCCCGGCAGTCCGCGGCGATCGCCCGCAACGCGGCGGCGAAGTCGGCGGCCACCGCGCCGATCTCCGCGCCCGAGTGCGCCGACGGGTGGTAGTACCAGGTGAAGCCCAGCGTCCGGCCCGCCTCGCCGACCACGTCGAGCACGTGGTCGGCGGTGTCGGACGGGTCGTGGTCCGCGCCGACGGAGGGCCGCACGGCCCGGTAGAGGCCGCTCGACCGGTCCGAGCCGCCGTCGAACTGGCCCAGGTAGTTGAACGACACCGCGGGCCGCCCGCCGTCGGGCACCAGGCCGTGCTGCCGCAGCGGCCCGTACCCGAACCCGTTGCCCGGCACGGCCCGCAGCTGCCGCCGCACCGCCTTGACCCGGTCGCGCCAGCTGCCGTCCGGCACCTCCAGCGACACCGGGAACACCGCGGTGAACCAGCCGACGGTCCGCGAGAGGTCCACGTCCAGCACGTCCTCGCGCCCGTGGCCCTCCAGGTCCACCGCGACCCGCGACGATCCCGTCCACCGGGACAACGCCCACGCCAACGCGGCCAGCAGCACGTCGTTGATCCGCGTGCGGTAGGCGGCGGGCGCGCCGCGCAGCAACGCGTCCGTGTCCTCCTCGGACAGCTCCACGGTCACCGCCTCGGGCGGCCCGGACGGCGCCGGGAACGGCGGGAACGACCGGGTCCAGTGCTCGACCTCGTCGGCGAGCCCGCCGCCGAGCACGTGGGCCTCCAGCCGCCGCGACCACTCCTGGTACGAGGTGGTCTTGGCGCCGAGGTCCTCGCCCCGGTAGGCGGTCTCCAGGTCGTCCAGCAGGATCCGCCACGACACCCCGTCGACCACGAGGTGGTGGGCCACCAGCAGCAGCAGCGGTTGGTCGGCCCGGAACAGCACCGCCCGGAACAACGGACCGGTGGCCAGGTCGAACGAGGCGTGGACCTCGTCCGCGACCTCCTCCAGCTCCGCCACCCCGTCCACGACGGTCAGCACGTCCACGTCGCCCACGTCGTCGTTGTGCTGCCGCCACACCCCGTCGACCGAGGTGAACCGCAGCCGCAGCGCGTCGTGGTGCGCCACCAGCACGCCCAACGCCCGCCGCAACGCCGCCACGTCCACCGCCGGGTCCAGCTCCACCAGGTGCGACTGGTTGAAGTGGTGCGGGTTGCGCCGCCCGGACGTCAGGAACCAGTGCTGGATCGGCGTCAGCGGCACGTCGCCCACCACCGGCGCCCGGTCGGCCGACGACGCGACCTCCACCGCGACGTGCGGGGCGAGCGCCGCCACGGTCTGGTGCACGAACAGGTCACGGGTGGCGAACCGGTAGCCGGCCTGCCGCGCCCTCGCCACCACCTGCATGCTCAGGATCGAGTCGCCGCCCAGCGCGAAGAAGTTGTCCTGCGCGCCCACCTTCGGCACGCCGAGCACGTCGGCCCAGACGGCGGCCAGCGCCTCCTCCACCGGCCCGGCCGGCGCGACGTACCCGGCGCCGAGGAGCGCGCCGAAGTCCGGCTCGGGCAGCCTCGCCCGGT
Source organism: Actinosynnema sp. NPDC002837 (assembly GCF_040295345.1). Lineage (NCBI taxonomy): Bacteria > Bacillati > Actinomycetota > Actinomycetes > Pseudonocardiales > Pseudonocardiaceae > Actinosynnema > Actinosynnema sp. NPDC002837. The sequence continues at coordinate 31,645 of NZ_JBEOVG010000089.1, read as the reverse complement.
CCACCTTGCCGTTGGGGCTGATCGGCAGCGCGTCCACCGGCACGAACACCGACGGCACGAGGTAGTCCGGCAGCGACTCGCCCAGGAACTCCCGGACCTCCTCCACCCGGGACGACCGCGCGGCCTCGCCCACGACGTACGCGACGAGCCGCTTGTGGCCCCGCGCGTCCGCCCTGGCCACGACGACCGCCTCGCGGACGTCCGGGTGCCGCAGCAGGGCCGTCTCGATCTCGCCGAGCTCGATGCGGAACCCGCGGATCTTCACCTGCTCGTCGGCCCGGCCCACGAACTCCAGCACGCCGCGCCCGGTCCACCGCACCACGTCGCCCGTGCGGTACATGCGGGACCCCGCCGGAGAATCGGACTCGGCGGCGTACGGGTTCGCCAGGAACCGCGACGCGGTCAGCCCCGGCCGGTCCAGGTACCCGCGCGCCAACCCGACGCCGGACACGTACAGCTCGCCGGCCACCCCGATCGGAACCGGCCGCAGCTCGCCGTCCAGCACGTGCACGCGCGTGCCGGGGATCGGCCGGCCGATCGGCGGCACGCCGCCGGGCTCCAGCGGCCCGCTCCACGACGTGACCACGGTGGACTCGGTCGGACCGTAGGCGTTGATCATCCGGCGGCCGGGGGCCCACCTGCGCACCAGGTCCGCCGAGCACGCGTCGCCGCCCACCACCAGCGTGCGGAACGTCGGCAGCGGCACGTCCGGCACGGTGGCCAGCGCGACCGGCGGGATCAGCGCGTGGGTCACGCCGAACGTCTGGATCACTTCGGCCAGCTGGTCGCCCAGCAGCGGTCCGGGCGGCGGCACGACCAGCGCCGCGCCGGCGGGCAGGGCCATGCACAGCTCCAGCACCGACGCGTCGAAGCTGGGCGAGGAGAACTCCAGCACCCGGTCGCCCGGCGTGACCTGGAAGTGCTCGATCTCGGCCGCCGCGAACGTGGCCAGGCCGGCGTGCGACACCACCACGCCCTTCGGCCGCCCGGTCGACCCGGACGTGTAGATCACGTACGCCGGGTGCTCCGGCCGCACCGCCACACCGGGGTCGGTGTCGGGCTGACCGGACACGTCGAGCGGACCGTCCAGCACCACCAGCGGCCGGGCGTCGTCGAGCATGAACGCGATCCGCTCGGCCGGGTACTCCGGGTCGACGGGCAGGAACGCGGCGCCGGCCTTGAGCACCGCCAGCTCCGCCACCAGCAGGTCGACCGAGCGGGGCAGCCGCAGCGCGACGATCCGCTCCGGGCCCGCGCCGAGCCCGATCAGGTGGTGCGCCAACCGGTTCGCGCGGGCGTTCAGCTCGGCGTAGGTCACGTCGGCGGCACCCGTCAGCGCCAACGCGTCGGGCGTGCGCGCGACCCGCGCCTCGACCAGCTCCACGAAGCCGGGCCCGTCGACGGCGGGCCCGGTCGAGCCCCACGCCGCCAGCAGCTCCCGCTCGGCCGGCGGCAGCACCGGCAGCGCCCACAGCGGGCGGTCGGGGTCGGCCGCGATGCCGGCCAGCAGCACGCCGAGGTGCTCGACCAGCCGCTCGACCGTGCCCGCGTCGAACAGGTCGGTGTTGTACTCGACCGACCCGTGCAGCCCGCCGTCGGGCGCCTCGGTGAACTCCACCGTCACGTCGAAGCTGCTGCTCACCGTGGGCTGCTCGACGTCCTCCGCGTTGAGCCCGGGGAAGCCCGCCGCCTGCGGCGCGTTCTGCAACGCCACCACGGCCTGGAACAGCGGCGTGCGGCTGGTGTCGCGGTCGGGCCGCACCGCGTCCACGACCCGCTCGAACGGCACGTCCTGGTGCGCGAACGCGTCCAGCACGGTCGCCCGCGTGCGGGCCAGGAACTGCGGGAACGTCGCGGTCGGCTCGACCCGCGCCCGCAGCGTCACCGTGTTGACGAAGAACCCGACCAGGTCCTGCGTCTCCGGCAGGTCGCGACCGGACGCCACCGTGCCGACCGCGAAGTCGTCCTGCCCGGACCACCGGTGGAACAACACCTCGCAGGCGGCCACCAGCGCCATGAACAACGTGCCGTCCACGGCCCGCGCCAGCTCCCGCAGCCGGTCCGCGACCTCCGCCGGCACCGCGAAACCGGTCTGCGCGCCCGCCGTCGTCTGCACGGGCGGCCGCGGCCGGTCCGTCGGCAGCTCCAGGGCGGGCACGCCGGCCAGCTGGTCGCGCCAGTAGTCCAGCTGCGCGTCCAGCGGCCGTGCCCGTTGCCAGGCGGCGAAATCGGCGTACCGGACGGGCAGCGGCGGCAGCTCCTCGCCGCCGTACAGCGCGGCCAGGTCGGACATCAGCACGCCGCCGGACCAGCCGTCGGTGACGATGTGGTGCATCGTCAGCGCCAGCACGTGGTCCTCCGGTCCGCGGCGCACCAGCGCCGGCCGGAACAGCGGCCCCTCGGCCAGGTCGAACGGCTCGGGCGCGGGCATCTCGTCCACCACCGGCAGCGTGACGTCCGCCGGCCGCACCACGGCGACCGGCAGGCCGTCCACCGCCGGGAACGTGGTCCGCAGCGACTCGTGCCGCTCGACCAGCGCCCTCAACGCCCGCTCCAGCCGCGGCACGTCCAGCGCGCCGCGCAGCCGCACGGCCAGCGGCGTCACGTACTCGGTGCCGCCGGGCTGGAACTGGTCCAGGAACCACAACCGCTGCTGCGCGAACGACAGCGGCCCGTCACCGTCCACGCGGGTGATCTCACGGCCGGTCGACGCGGACCCGGACAGCCGGGCCGCCAGCGCCGCCACGGTCGGGTGGTCGAACAGGTCGCGCGGCGAGACGTCGAAGGACGACCGCAGCCGCGACACCACCCGGATGCTGGAGATCGAGTCGCCGCCGAGGGTGAAGAAGTTGTCCTCCGCGCCCACCTCGGCCAGGCCGAGCACGTCGGCCCACACGTCCGCGACCAGCCGCTCGGCCCCGGTGCGCGGCGCGACGAACCCGCCCGCCGCCGACGCCTCCCGCTCCGGCGCGGGCAGCGCGGCCCGGTCCAGCTTGCCGTTGGCGTTGAGCGGCAACCGCTCCAGCGCCACGTAGGCGGTCGGCACCATGTAGTCCGGCAACGACCGCTCGACGTGCTCGCGCAACCCGGCGGCCGCGGCCGTGCCGGCGGGCACGTAGTAGGCGACCAGCCGGTCGTCCCGCACGATCACCGCGACCTGCGCCACGGCCTCGTGCGCGGCCAGCACCGCCTCGATCTCGCCCAGCTCGATGCGGAACCCGCGGATCTTCACCTGCTGGTCCGCGCGCCCGAAGTACTCCAGCCGGCCGTCGACCCACCGGGCCAGGTCGCCGGTGCGGTACATGCGCGTGCCAGGAGGGCCGAACGGGTCGGCGGGGAACCGCTGCGCGGTCAGGCCCGGCCGGTCGAGGTAGCCGCGCGCCACTCCCGGACCGGCCACGAACATCTCGCCGACCACGCCGGGGGCGACGGGCTGCAACTCGTCGTCGAGCACGTAGACGCGCAGGTCGGGGATTGGCACGCCGATCGAGCCGTCCGCGTGCGTCCAGGTGACGTGCACGGTGGTCTCGGTGATCCCGTACATGTTGACCAACGCGCCCGAGCCGCGCCACGCGGACACCTTGCGCAGGTCCAGCGCCTCACCGCCGAAGATCACGTACCGGACGTCGAGGTCGGGCGCTTCCTCCAGCAGCTGGTAGAACGCCGACGGCGTCTGGTTGAGCACGGTCACGCCCTCGTCGGCCACCAGCCGGGCGAAGTCGCGCGGCGACCGCGACACCTCGTACGGCACGACGACGAGCCGGCCGCCGTGCAGGAGCGGTCCCCACAGCTCCCAGACGGAGAAGTCGAAGGCGTAGCTGTGGAACAACGTCCACACGTCGTCGGGTCCGAAGCCGAACCAGTGGTCGGTCTCGGAGAACAACCTGACCACGTTCGAGTGCGGGATCACGACGCCCTTGGGGCGGCCGGTCGAGCCGGACGTGTAGATCACGTACGCGGCGTTGTCCGGTCGCAGCGGGACGTCCGGGGCGTCGGTCGGCAGCCCGGACAGGTCGGGCAGCCCGTCCAGGGTCACCGCCGGCCGGGCGTCGGAGATCATGGACGCGATCCGGTCGGCCGGGTACGACACGTCCAGCGGCAGGTAGGCCGCACCGGACTTCAGCACGCCCAGCACCGCGACCACGAGGTCGAGCGAGCGCGGGAAGCGCAGCGCCACCAGTGATTCCGGGCCCGCGCCGGCCGCGACGAGGTGGTGCGCCAACCGGTTGGACCGCTCGTCCAGCTCCCGGTAGGTCAGGCTCGCGCCGCCGCACGTCACCGCCGGCGCGTCCGGCGTGCGCGCCGCCTGCGCGGCGAACAGCGACGGGATGGTGTCCTCGACCACCGCGCCGGACGACGTGCCGTTCCACGACACCAGCACCTGGTCGCGCTCGTCGTCGGACAGCCACGGCAGCTCGAACACCCGCCGCCGCGGGTCCGCGCCGATCGCGTCGAGCAGCCGGGCCAGCCGGTCGCCGAGCGCGGTGATCGTGCCGGCGTCGAACAGCCGGGGGTCGTAGGTCAGCTCCACGTGCAGGGAGTCGTCCACGTACGCCCGCACGGTCAGCGGGAACGACGTGGTGTCCAGGCTGTCCACCTCGCCGATGCCCGGCGCGCCGTCCGGCGAGTCCTTCTCGACCGGGTAGTTCTCGAACGCGAGCAGGCTGTCGAACAGGCGCGTGCCCGCCCACCCCTGCACCTGCGCGAGCGACACGTGCTCGTGCCGGCGGGACTCGGCCTGCGAGTCCTGCAACCGCCGCAGCCAGGTCACCACGTCGGCGTCGGGCTCCACCGACACCCTGGTCGGCACGGTGTTGATGAACATGCCGACGATCGACTCGACGCCGGGCAGCTCCGCGGGACGGCCGGACACCGTGCTGCCGAACACCACGTCCCGCCGGCCCGAGGTGCGGGCCAGCAGCACCGCCCACGCGCCCTGGACCAGCGTGTTCACCGTGAGGCCGTGCGTGCGGGCGACCGCGTCCAGCCGGTCGGCGGGCAGGTCCAGCACGACCTGCGCGGACGACTCGGCGCGGTGCGCCTCGGTCGGCCGCCGGTCGAACGGCAGGGCGGTGGGCTCCTCGAACCCGGCCAGCACGCCGCGCCAGTACGACTCGACGGCCGACTGGTCGACCTCGGCGAGCCACGCCAGGTAGTCGCGGAACGGCCGCCGCGCCGGGACCGTGCCGCCCGCGTACTCGGTGAGCACCTCGCCGAACACCTGCGCGGTGCTCCAGCCGTCGAGCAGCAGGTGGTGCGAGGTCCACAACAGGTCGATCGCGGTGTCCGACGACCGCCCGACCACCAGCCGCATCAACGGCGCCGCGGTCAGGTCGATGCCCGCCGCCGCGTCGGCCGCGACCACCTCGTCGGTCACGTCGGCGTAGGTCACCGGCACGGTCACGCCGCGCCGCACCACCTGCACCGGCTCGTCCAGCCCTTCCCACACCACCTCGGTGCGCAGGACGGGCGTGCGGTCGACCACGCGTTGCCACGCCTCGGCGAACCGCCGCGGATCGTCCACTCCGGACAGTCGCACGCGCAGCTGGTTCACGTACGCCGTGCCGTCGTCCACCAAGCCGTGGAACAGCATGCCCGCCTGCAACGGGGTCAGCGGGTAGACGTCCTCCACGTCCCGGTCGACGATCCGGTCCACCTGCTCGGCGGTGAGCTTCGCGAGCGGGAAGTCCGACGGCGTGCGGCCCCACGCGTCCGGCCCGGCGCAGTGCGCGACGATCCCGCGCAGCGCGTCGACCATCCGGTCGGCCAGCGCCCGCACCGCGGCCTCGTCGTGCGCCTCGGTGGAGTACTCCCAGTCCAGCACCAGCTCCCCGGACGACACCGCGGCGCTGATGTCGAGCAGGTGCGGGCGCACGGCGTCGTCCGGCACCTCGCGGCCGTGGTCGAGGTCGTCGAGCTCGGCGTCGTACTGGCCCAGGTAGTTGAAGCACACGCGCGGCAGCGGGCCGGTCACGCCCCGGTCCCAGTACTTCAGGGCCTCGTAGCTCAACCCCTTGTCGGGCACGGCGCGCAGCTGCTCCTTCACCGACTTGAGGGCCGCGCCCCAGTCCCCGTCCGGCAGTTCCAGCGCCACCGGGAACTCGGCGGTGAACCAGCCGACCGTGCGGGACAGGTCGACGCCGTCGAACAGCTCCTCCCGGCCGTGGCCCTCCAGCGTCACCAGCGCCCGCCCGGCGAACGCCGAGGCCAGCGCGGTGAGCAGCACGTCGTTGACCTGCGTGCGGTAGGCGTCGGGCACGGTGTGCAGCAGCGCGTCCGTCTCGGCCTTGCCCAGCCGCACCGACACGCTGCGCGCGGTGCCCGCCGAGGTCGGCACGGGCTCCTCCACCGGCACGTCGGCCCAGTGCGGCAGGGCGGCGTCGAACCGGCCCTCGCGCACGTGCCGATCCAGCCGGTGTGCCCACTCGGTGAACGCCGTGCTCTTCGGTCCCAGGTCGCCGCCGTTCAGCGCGGTGCCCAGGTCCTCCAGCAGGATCCGCCACGACACCGCGTCGACCACCAGGTGGTGCGCGGTGACGAACAGCCTGCCGTCGTCGAACAGCACCGCGCGCAGCAGCGGGCCGTGCCGCAGGTCGAGGCCGGTGCGGGCGAGGTGGGCCTCGGCGGCGAGGTCGCCCGAGGCGAGGCGGAACACCTCGGCGGGCTCCACGTCCGCCACCTCCTGCCGCCACTCGCCGTCGACCTGCGTGAACCGCAGCCGCAGCGCGTCGTGGTGGGCGACGACGGCCCGCACGGCGGCACGCACCGCGGCCGGCTCGACGTCGCCGAGCTCCACCACGACCGACATGGTGAAGTGCGCCAACGGCCCCTGCTCGGCGAAGAACCAGCGCTGGACCGGGGTGAGCGGCACGGGCCCGGTGACGGTCTCGTGCGTCGGCCCCGTGTCGTCGGTGACGGCGAGCGCGAGGTCCGCGACGGTCTGCCGGAGGAAGACGTCCTTGGACGTCAGCTTCAGCCCGGCCTGCCGGGCCCGGGACACGACCTGCATGCTCAGGATCGAGTCGCCGCCCAGGGCGAAGAAGTTGTCCCGCGCGCCGACCCGGTCGACGCCGAGCACGTCGGCCCAGATCTCGGCGAGCGTGGCCGCGACACCCGGTGCGGGGGCCACGTACCCGGTCTCGGTGAACGTCGGCGCGGGCAGCGCCCGCCGGTCCACCTTGCCCGCGGGCGTCATCGGCAGCGCGTCCAGCGCCACGAACGCCGACGGGACCAGGTAGTCCGGCAGCCGCTGCTTGAGCCAGCCGGCCAGGTCGGTGGCCGTGCCCGCGGTGTAGGCGACGAGCCGCTGGTGGCCGTTGTGCTCGCGCGCCACCACCGCGGCCTGCGCCACGTCCGGGTGGTGCAGCAGCGCCGCCTCGACCTCGCCCGGCTCGACCCGGAAGCCGCGGATCTTCACCTGGTCGTCGGTGCGGCCCAGGTATTCGAGGGCGGCTTCCGCCCCGTCCCCGGTGGGGACCCACCGCACCTTGTCCCCGGTGCGGTACATCCGCGCGCCGGGCCCGCCGAACGGGTCGGCCAGGAACCGCTGGGCGGTCAGGCCCGGCCGGTCGTGGTAGCCGCGGGCCACCTGCGCACCGCCGAGGTAGAGCTCACCGGGCACGCCGACCGGCACCGGGCGCAGGTCCTCGTCGAGCACGTGGGCGACCAGGTTGAGCAGCGGGCGGCCGATCAGCGCGCGGTCCCCGGTGACGACGGTGGCCACCGAGTCGACCGCCACCTCGGTGGGGCCGTAGTAGTTGTGCGCGGTGGTGCGCGACGTGGCCAGCGTCCGCCACAGCGCGTGCGGCAGCGCCTCGCCGCCGAGCATCACGGTCGCCGGCACGTGGTCGCCGTCGAGCAACCCGGCCGGGATGAGCTGCTGCACGTACGACGGGGTCAGGTCGAGGAAGTCCACGCGGTGCTCGCGGACGTACTCCACCAGGGCGGCCGGTTCGAGCCGGACGTCGTCGGTGATCACGTGCAGCTCGTGGCCCGCCGCCATGAGCAGCGGCCCTTCCCACGACGTGTCGAAGGAGAACACGGCGGTCACCGCGACCCGCGTGGGTTCGGCGGCGAGCACCCGGTGGTGGTCGTGCACCAGGTTGGTCAGCTGCCGGTGCTCGACCACGACGCCCTTGGGCACGCCGGTCGAGCCGGACGTGTAGATCACGTAGGCGGCTTGGTCCGGCCGCACGACCACGTCCGGGCGCGTGGCGGGGTAGCCGGCGAGGTCGGGCGCCTCGTCCAGCACGAGCGCCGGGCGCGCGTCGCGCAGCAGGAAGTCGACCCGGTCGCGCGGCAGGTCCCGGTCCACCGGCAGGTACACCGCGCCCGCCTTGTGCACGGCCAGGATCGCCACCACCGAGTCGGCCGACCGCGGCAGCGACACCGCGACCACCCGCTCCGGACCCGCGCCCGCGGCCAGCAGGTAATGCGCGAGCCGGTTGGCCCGCGCGTCGACCTCGGCGAAGGTCAGGCGGGTGTCGCCGCACACCAGCGCGCCGGCGTCGGGCGTGCGCCGCGCCTGCTCCTCGAACACGGCGGCGAACGTGGTGTCGGGGACGTCGAGCCGCGCGCCGTGCCCGTCGGGCTCGTCGCCGAGCAGCAGCGGCAGCTCGCCCACCGGGCGGTCCGGCGCGGCCGTGACGCCCTCCAGCAGCACCAGCAGGTGCCGCGTCATCCGGTCGACCGTCTCCGCGTCGAACAGGTCGGTGCTGTACTCGACCGCGCCGCGCAGCTCGCCGTCGACCTCGCCGAACTCGACGGTGAGGTCGCACGTCGAGGTCACCAGCGGCAGCTGGAGGTCCTCCACCCGCAGGCCGGGCAGCTCGGGCGCGTCGGCGCCGAAGTTCTGCATCAGCACCATGACGTCGAACAGGGCGTTGCGGCTGGGGTCGCGGTCCGGGCGGACGGCGTCCACCACCCGCTCGAACGGCACGTCCTGGTGCGCGAAACCGTCCCGCACGGTGGCCCGCACGTCGGCCAGGACCTCCGTGAACGACCGCCGCGGGTCCACGGTGGACCGCAGCACGACGGTGTTGACGAACAGGCCGACCACGTCGTCCAGCTCGGCCCGACCGCGACCGGAGACCGCCGTGCCGACCGCGATGTCGTCCTGCCCGGTGTAGCGGGCCAGCAGCACCTTCGTGGCCGCCAGCAGCGCGGTGAACAGGGTGTCGCCGTGCTCGGCCGCCAACGCCTTCACGGCCTTCGCGACCGGCGTGGGCACGGTGAACCCGTGCATCGCGCCGGTGGTGCCGCGCACCGCCGCCCGCGGCCGGTCGGTCGGCAGCTCCAGCGGCTGGACGCCGGCCAGGCGCCCGGCCCAGTGGTCGACCGCGGGCTCGGGCAGCCAGGCCGTGTAGTCCACGTACTGCACGGCGAGCGGCGGCAGCTCCTCGCCCGCGTAGAGCGCGCCGAGGTCGCGGGTCAGCACCCCGGTGGACCAGCCGTCGGTGACGATGTGGTGCAGCGTCAGCACGAGTACGTGGTCCTCGGGCGCCACCCGCACGAGCCGGGTCCGGAACAGCGGCCCCTCGCGCAGGTCGAACGGCGTGCCGACCTCGTCGAGCAGCACCGCCTCCCAGTCGGAGTCCTCGACCGCGAGCGGCACCTGGAACGGCTCGTGCACGAGCTGCACGCCGTCGTCGAACGTCGTGCGCAGCGACTCGTGCCGGGCCACCAGGCCGTCGAGGGCACGCCGCAGCGCGTCCGGGTCGAGCGGTCCGCGCAGGCGCAGCGCGGTGGGCGTGACGTACTCCGTGCTGCCCGCCTCGAACTGGTCCAGGAACCACAACCGCCGCTGCGCGGGCGACTGCGGGTGGACGAGCGGGGGGTGGACGCCATCGCGCGGGATCACCGGGATGGCGTCCACCGCACCCTGACCGGACCCCGCCCCGGAGCTGATGGCGGAGGCGAGGCCGGACACCGTGGGGTGGTCGAACACCGCGCGCGGCGACAGCTGCACGCCGAACGCGGCGCGCAACCGCGAGGTCACGCGGATGCTGAGGATCGAGTCGCCGCCGAGGCGGAAGAAGTCGTCCAGCGCGCCGACCCGGTCCAGCCCGAGCACGTCGGCCATCACGTCGGCCACGACGCGTTCGGCGTCGGTGCGCGGCGCGACGAACCCGCCGGCCAGGTCCGGCTCGGGCAGGGCCTTCCGGTCCACCTTGCCGCTGGGCGTCAGCGGCAGCTCCGCCAGCACGACGACGGCCGACGGCACCAGGTAGTCGGGCAGCGCGCGGGCCAGCGCGTCGCGCGGGTCGGTCTCCGGCGCGCCGGTCACGTACCCGATCAGCCGATTGTCCCGGACGACCACGGCCGACTCCCGCACACCGGCCACGTCCAGCAGCGCCGCCTCGACCTCGCCGGGCTCGATCCGGAAGCCGCGGATCTTGACCTGGTCGTCGGCCCGGCCCAGGTATTCAAGGAGTGCCGGCTGTGTCTCATCGTCGGCTCCGCCGATGGCTAACCACCGCACCCGGTCACCGGTGCGGTACATGCGCGCGCCGGCCGGGCCGAACGGGTCGGCGAGGAACCGCTGGGCGGTCAGGCCCGGTCGGTCCAGGTAGCCGCGCGCCACCTGCGGGCCGCCCAGGTACAGCTCGCCGGGCACGCCCGGCGGCACCGGCCGCAGGTCCGCGTCCAGCACGTACGCCGACAGGTTGGCCAGCGGTCGCCCGATGACCGGGCGGTCGCCGACCACCGGCGTCGCCACCGAGTCGACCGCGACCTCGGTGGGGCCGTACTGGTTGAAGCCCGCCACCGGCGAGGCGGCGATCTCCCGCCACAGCGCCGCGTCCACCGCCTCGCCGCCCAGCATGATCACCCGCAACCCGGACTCCAGCAGCCCGGCCTGCACCAGCTGCCGCGCGTAGGACGGGGTGAGGTCGACGGTGCCGATGCCGTGCTCGGCGACGTACCGGACCAGCGCGGGCGGGTCGAGCCGCAGCTCCTCGTCGATTACGTGCAGCTCGTTGCCCGCCGCGAGGAACAGCAGGCCCTCCCACGACGTGTCGAACGAGAACGTCGCGGTGACCGCGAACCGGGTCGGCTCGCCCATCAGGGCCGCTTCGTTGGCGTAGTACAGGTTCGCCAGTTGCCGGTGCTCGACCACGACGCCCTTGGGCGTGCCCGTCGACCCGGACGTGTAGATCAGGTAGGCGGCCTGCTCGGGGCGCAACGCCACGGCCGGCGGTGCGTCCGGCAGCCCGGCCAGGTCGGGCACGGCGTCCAGCACCAACGCGGGGTCCGCGTCGCGCAGCAGGAAGTCGATCCGCTCGGCGGGCAGCCGCGGGTCGACCGGCAGGTACACCGCGCCCGCCTTGAGCACGGCGAGCACGGCCACCACCAGGTCGGCCGAGCGCGGCAGCACGACCGCGACCGTGCGCTCCGGCCCCGCGCCGCGCGCGAGCAGGTGGTGCGCCAGCCGGTTCACCCGGGCGTCCAGCTCGGCGAACGTGAACGCCGTGCGCGAGCCCGTGCGGTCCTGGAAGACCAGCGCCGTCGCGTCCGGCGTCCGGCGGGCCTGCTCGGCGAACACCTCCGGGTACAGCGCCGCGGGCGTGTCCAGCGCGGTCCGGTTCCACTCCACCAGCACCTGGCGCCGTTCGGCGTCGGTCAGCCAGGGCAGGTCGGCGATCCTGGTGGTCGGGTCGGCCGCGATCGCCCGGACCAGCTCGCGCAGCCACCCGGCCAGCCGTTCGGCGGTGGCGGCGTCGAACAGCTCGGGGTCGTAGGCCAGGTCCAGGGTGAGCCGGTCGGTCAGGGACGCGCTCACCGTCAACGGCACCGTGGTGTTGTCGACCGCGTCGATCTCGACCACGCGCGGCCCGTCGCCGTCCCGTTCGAACGGGTAGTTCTCGAACACCACCACGGAGTCGAACAGCCTCGTCCCGGCCCACTGCTGGATCTCGGCCAACGACGTGTGCTCGAACCGCCGCGACTCGCTCTGCGCCGCCTGCAGCTCGCGCAGCCACGCGCCCACCTCGGCCGCGCCGTCCACGACCGCCCTGGTCGGCACGGTGTTGATCAGCATGCCGACCATGGACTCGACGCCGGCCAGCTCGGCCGGGCGACCGGACACCGTGCTGCCGAACACCACGTCCGCCTCACCGGAGGCACGGGCCAGCAGCAGCGCCCACGCGCCCTGCACCACCGTGTTCACGGTCAGTCCCGCCCGCTGCACGGCGTCGCCCAGGTCCAGCGAGAACCGCACCGCCGCGGACGCCTCCGAGCGGTGCGCCCGCGTGGGCGCGCGGTCGAACGGCAGCGGCGTCGGTCCGTCCACGTCGGACAGCACGGACCGCCAGTGCGCCTCGGCCGCGCCGCGGTCCTGCTCGGCCAGCCAGCGCAGGTAGTCCCGGAACGGCCGCCGCGCGGGCAGCCGGGCGGGCGTGCCGGTGACGATCGCCCGGTACTGCTCCAGCACCTCGCCGAACACCTGACCGGTGCTCCAGCCGTCCAGGATCACGTGGTGCGACGACCAGACCAGCTCGACCCGGTCGTCGCCCGACGGCGTGACCTCGACCCGCAGCAACGGCGCGACGCCCAGGTCGAACGGCGCGTCCACCGGCCCGCCCGGCAGCTCCACGTGCCGGTGGACGACCTGCACCGGCTCGGCCACCCCGTCCCACACCACGCTCGACCGCAGCACGGGCGTGCGGTCCACGACCCGCTGCCACGCCTGGCGCAGCGCGTCGGGGTCGCGCACGCCGTCGAGCACCAGCCGCATCCGGTCGACGTACGCGCCGGGCTCGACCAGGCTGTGGAACACCATGCCCGCCTGCAACGGCGTGAGCGGCAGGATGTCCTCCACGTCCGGCCCGGCCAGCGCGTCGACCTGCTCCTGCGTGAGCCGGGCCAGCGGGAAGTCCGACGGCGTGCGACCGCCGGCGCCGGGCCGCGCGCAGTGCGCCACGATCTCCCGCAGCGCCTCCAGGGTCCGCTCGGCCAGCCGCCGCACGGTCTCCTCGTCGTGCACGTGCTCGGAGTACTGCCAGCTCAGCTCCAGCTCGCCGCGCTCGACCAGCCCGGTCACCTCGATCAGGTGGGTGCGCGGTCGGTCGGCGGCCAGGTCCTCGCCGACCGCGTCGCGCCGGGCCCGGTAGAAACCGCCGTCGGCCACGTCGAACCGGCCGTGGTAGTTGAACGAGACCTGCGGCAGCTTCCCGCCGCCCAACGCCTCGAAGCTCAGCCCCCGGTGCGGCGCCGCGCGCAGCGACTCCTTGACCGACTTGAGCGTGCGGCCCCAGTCGTCGCCGGGCTCCAGCACCACCGGGAACTGCGTGGTGAACCAGCCGATCGTGCGGTTGAGGTCCACGCCCGGCAGCAGCTCCTCGCGGCCGTGGCCCTCCAGCGCGACGCTCACCTCGTCCCGCCCGGTCCACTCGGCCAACGTCCGGCCGAGCGCGCTGAGCAGCACGTCGTTGACCTGCGTCCGGTACACCGGCGGCACGGCGGTCAGCACCGCGTCCGTGGTCGCCCGGTCCAGCCGCACCGACACCACGCGGGTCGACCCGGCCGTGTTCGCGCCGTCGCGGTCGACCGGCAGCGCCTCGGGCTCGGGCAGCGAGTCCCAGTGCTCCCGGGCGTCGTCCAACGCGCCGGACGCCACGTGCTCGGCCAGCCGGTGCGCCCACTGCGTGAACGACGTGCCGACGGGTTCCAGCGGCACGTCCCGGTAGGCCTGCTCCAGGTCGGCGAGCAGGATCCGCCACGACACGCCGTCCATCGCCAGGTGGTGCACGGTCAGCAGCAGCTTCGGCCGTGCGCCGGGGAAGAACACCGCCCGCAGCAACGGTCCCGCGACCAGGTCGAGGCCGCGTTGCGCCTCCCGTGCCGCGGCCTCCACGTCCGCGTCGACCTCGACCCGGAACACGTCGGCCTCGGTGTCCGCGACCTCCTGCGCCCACCGCCCGTCGACCTCGCGGAACCGCAGCCGCAGCGCGTCGTGGTGCCCGACGACGGTCCGCACGGCGGCGCGCAACGCCTCCGCGTCCACCGCCGGCTCCAGCTCGACCAGCAGCGACATGGTGAAGTGCGCCAGCGGCCCGTACTCGGCGAAGAACCACCGCTGGATCGGGGTGAGCGGCGCGGGCCCGGTGAACACCGGTTCCGGCGCGGTCTGCACGGCCTGCGACACGACCAGCGCCAACTCGGCCACGGTCTGGTGCCGGAACACGTCGCGCGAGGTCAGGTGCAGCCCGGCCTGCCGCGCGCGGGACACCAGCTGGATGGACAGGATCGAGTCGCCGCCCACCGCGAAGAAGTTGTCCTCGACGCCGATCCGCTCCGCGCCGAGCACCTCGGCCCAGATCCGGGCCAGCTCGGCCTCCGCCGGGGTGCGCGGCGCGACGAACTCGCCGGCGGCGACCGCCTGCGGCGCGGGCAGCGCGGCCTTGTCCAGCTTGCCGTTGGGCGTCAGCGGCAGCCGGTCGAGCTCGACGAACGCCGACGGCACCTGGTAGTCCGGCAACGACTTCCGCAGGTGCGCGCGCAGGTCGACCGGCGCGGTGGTCACCACGTAGGCGACGAGCCGGGTGTGCCCGTCGTCCTCGCGGGCGACGACGACGGCCTCGGTGACGTCCGGGTGGGTGGAGATGGCGGCCTCCACCTCGCCCGGCTCGACCCGGAACCCGCGGATCTTGACCTGGTCGTCGGTCCGGCCCAGGAACTCCAGGACGTGCCCCCGCGCCTGGTCGTCGGCTCCGCCGACGGGAACCCACCGCACCCGGTCACCGGTGCGGTACATGCGCCCGCCTGGCCCGCCGAACGGGTCGGCCAGGAACCGCTGCGCGGTCAACCCCGGCCGGTCCAGGTAGCCGCGGGCGACCTGGCCGCCCGCGATGAACAACTCGCCCGGCACGCCCACCGGCACGGGCCGCAGGTCGTCGTCCAGCACGTGCGCGGTCACGTTGCCCAGCGGCGTGCCGATGACCGGCCGGTCGCCCGTGACGCGGCACGACACGGCGTCCACCGTGGTCTCGGTGGGGCCGTAGAAGTTGTGCGCCCGCAGCCCGGTGGCCACCAGGTCGCGCCACAGCGCCGAACCCAGCGCCTCGCCGCCGAGCACCAGCACCTTGGGCCCGTCCTCGGCGCTCAGCAGGCCGTCGGCCAGGAGCTGCCGGACGTAGGACGGCGGCAGGTCCAGCAGGTCGATCCGGTGCTCGCGGGCGTACCCGATCAACGCGTGGGCGTCCAGCCGCACGTCGTCGGTGAGCAGGTGCAGCTCGTGGCCGTCGGCCATGAGCAGCACGCCCTCCCACGACGTGTCGAACGAGAACACCGCGCTGAGCGCCACGCGCATCCGGTCGCCGGCGAACGTCTCGCGGTGGTCGTGCAGCAGGTTCACCAGGTGCCGGTGCTCGACCACGACGCCCTTGGGCAGGCCGGTCGAGCCCGAGGTGTAGATGACGTACGCGGCGTTGTCGGGCCGCAGCGGCACGTCCGGCGGGGTGTCCGGCAGGCCGGAGGTGTCGACCGGCGCGTCGATCACCCGCACCGCGCCGGAGTCCTCCAGCAGGTGCGCGTACCGCCCCTCGGGCAGGCCGGGGTCGACCGGCAGGTACACCGCGCCCGCCTTGAGGATGCCCAGGAGCGCGACCACCCAGTCCAGCCCGCGCGGCAGCGCCAGCGCGACGATCTGCTCGGGCTCGACGCCGTCGGCGAGCAGGTGGCGCGCGAGCCGGTTGGCGCGGGCGTCCAGCTCGGCGAACGTGAGCGACTCCCCGTCGCACACCAGCGCGGTGGCCTCCGGCGTGCGGCGGGCCTGTGCCTCGAACAGCGCCGGGAACGTGGTGTCCGGCACCGCCCGCGCCGGCCCGCGGCCGTCCGGCTCGTCACCGAGCAGCATCGACAGCTCGGCCATCGGCCGGTACGGGTCGGCGGTGATCGCGCCCAGCAGGGCGAGCAGGTGCCGGGCCATCCGGTCGACCGTCCCGGCGTCGAACAGGTCGGTGCTGTACTCGACCGCGCCGTGCAGCCCCTCCGGCGTCTCGGTGAACTCGAAGGTCAGGTCGAAGTTCGACCACGCCCGGCCGAGCGGGTGCTCCTCGACGCGCAGGCCTGGTAGGTCCGGCAGGCCGCGGCCCACGTTCTGCAGCACCACCATCACGTCGAACAGCGGCGTGCGGCTGGGGTCGCGTGACGCGCCCACCGCCTCCACCACCCGGTCGAACGGCACGTCGTCGTGCGCGAACGCGTCCAGCGCCGTCCGGTTCGCCTCGGCCAGGAACTCGACGAACGACCGTGAGGTGTCCACAGTGGACCGCAGCACGACGGTGCCGACCAGGAAGCCGACCAGGCCCGCCAGCTCCGGCCGGTCGCGCCCGCTGGTGACCGTGCCGACCGCGACGTCGTCCTGGCCGGTGTAGCGGGCCAGCAGCAGCTGGCAGGCCGCCATCACGGCGGTGAACAGCGTGGTCTCGTGCACCCGGGCCAGTTCCGCCAGGCCGCCCGCCAGCCGGGCGGGCACGGTGAACTCGTGCGTCGCGCCCGCCGACGTGCGCTCCGCCGGCCGCGGCCGGTCGGTCGGCAGGTCCAGCGGCACGGCACCGGCCAGCCGGTCGACCCAGAACCCGGTGTCCACCGGCCGTCCACGCTGCCAGACGGCGTAGTCGGCGTACTGCAACCGGGGCTCGGGCAGGTCCTCGCCCCGGTACAGCGCGCCCAGCTCCTCGACCAGCACGCCGAGCGACCAGCCGTCCACGACGATGTGGTGCGAGGCCAGCAGCAGCACGTGCGAGTCGGCCGACCCGGTCAGCAGGGCGGCCCGGAACAGCGGGCCGCGCCGCAGGTCGAACGGCTCGTCCAGCACCTCGGCCAGGTCGTCGACGGCGACCAGGTCGACCTCGACGTCGTCGTGCACCACCTGCACGGGGCGCCCGTCGACCTGGTCGAACGTGGTGCGCAGCGACTCGTGCCTGCGCACCAGCGCGCGCACCGCGCCGGCCAGCCTCTCCCGGTCCAGCGGACCGGTCAGCCGCAGCGCGGTCGCGCTGGTGTACTCGGTGCCGCCGGGCTGGAAGCGGTCCAGGAACCACAGCCGCTGCTGGCCCGCCGACAGCGGCAGCGGCCGGTCCCGCGGCGCGGGTGGGATCACGTCGACCACCGGCGCGGCCCGGCCGGCGAGCCGAGCGCGGAGCTTCTCGCGGAGGTGCTCCGGCAACGCGGAGATGCGGTCGTTCTTGGACGTGGTCATGACGGGTCACGCCTCCGTGTCGGCAGCGAGGGCTTCGAGGTCCGCGAGCACCAGCTCCTCGACCAGGTCGGCCAGGGCGGACACGGTGCGCGCGGTGAGGACGTCGCGTGGGGACAGGTCGACGCCGAACGCCGCCTTGGTCCGGGACGTGATGTGCAGGCTGCGGATCGAGTCGCCGCCCAGGGTGAAGAAGCTGTCCTCGACCCCGACGCGGCCGACGCCGAGCACGTCCGCCCAGATGGCGGCGATCGCGTCCTCGGTCTCGGTGCGGGGTGCCACGTAGGCGGAGGACGTGACCGCGTCGCGCTCGGGCGCGGGGAGCGCGACGCGGTCGAGCTTGCCGTTCACCGTCAACGGCAGGCTTTCCAGTGCGACGAACGCGGCGGGCACCATGTGGTCGGGCAGGACCTCGGCCGTGTGGTCGCGCAGCTCCGACGCCGTAGTCGGCTTGTCCGGCACGAAGTACGCCACCAAGCGTTGTTCGTTCGCCACTACAACGACCTGGGCGACGGCAGGATGCGCGGCGATCGCCGATTCCACCTCGCCGAGTTCGATCCGGAACCCGCGGATCTTCACCTGCTGGTCCGCACGGCCCAGGTAGTGCAGCGCGCCGTCCTCCCATCGGGCCAGGTCCCCGCTGCGGTACATGCGGGAACCGGGTGCGCCGAACGGATCCGCGACGAACCGGGACGCGGTCAGGCCGGGCCGGTCGAGGTAGCCGCGGGCGAGGCCGGGTCCGGCCACGTACATCTCGCCCGGCACGTGCGGCGGCACCGGGTTGAGGTCGTCGTCGAGCACGTAGACGCGCAGGTCGGGGATGGGCACGCCGATGGAGCCGTCCGCGTGCGTCCAGGTGACGTGCACGGTGGTCTCGGTGATCCCGTACATGTTGACCAACGCGCCCGAGCCGCGCCAACGGGAGAGCTTGCGCACGTCGAGGGCTTCACCGCCGAAGATCACGTACCGGACGTCGAGGTCGGGCGCGTGTTCCAGCAGTTCGTAGAACGCCGACGGCGTCTGGTTGAGCACGGTCACGCCCTCGTCGTCGATCAGTCGGGCGAAGTCGCGGGGGGATCGGGTGACCTCGTAGGGGACGACCACGAGTCGGCCTCCGTGCAGGAGCGGTCCCCACAGTTCCCAGACGGAGAAGTCGAAGGCGTAGCTGTGGAAGAGGGTCCAGACGTCGTCGGGTCCGAAGCCGAACCAGTGGTCGGTCTGGGAGAACAGCCGGACCACGTTCGAGTGGGGGATCACGACGCCCTTGGGGCGGCCGGTCGAGCCGGACGTGTAGATCACGTACGCGGCGTTGTCCGGTCGCAGCGGGACGTCCGGGGCGTCGGTCGGCAGCCCGGAGAGGTCCGGCAACCGGTCCAACGTGTGCACGGGCCGGGCGTCTTCGAGGATGTGCGAGACGCGCTCGGCCGGTGACGAGGCGTCCAGCGGCAGGTAGGCCGCGCCGGACTTCAGCACGCCGAGCACCGCGACCACGAGGTCGAGCGAGCGCGGGAAGCGCAGCGCCACCAGCGTTTCCGGGCCGGCGCCGGCCGCGACGAGGTGGTGCGCCAACCGGTTCGCGCGCTCGTCCAGCTCGCGGTACGTGAGGCGCCGGCCCTCGCACGTCACCGCGACGGCGTCCGGGGTGCGGGCGGCCTGGGCGGCGAACAGCTCGGGGATCGTGGTGGTGATCGGCTCGCCGACCGCCGTGCCGTTCCAGTCCACGACCACCTGGCGGACCTCGTCCTCGGCCAGCCACGGCACGTCGGCGATCGGCCGGTCCGGGTCCGCGACCAGGCCGACCAGCAGCCTGCGCAGCCGGTCGCCGAGCCGGCGCACGGTGGCGCGGTCGAACATCGCGGGCTCGTAGCCCAGCAGCACGCCGAGCCGGTCGGCCGGGTAGACGGTGGCGCTGAGCGGGAAGCTCGTGGTCTCGACCGCGGCCAGGTCACGCAAACCCATGCCCTCGGCCAGGTCCACCGGGTAGTTCTCGAACACGACCGCGCTGTCGAACAGGCTCGTGCCGCGCTCGACCTCGCTCCACGCCTGGATGTCGGCCAGCGGCACGTGCTCGAACCGCCGCGCCTCGACCTGGGCGTCCTGCAACGCGCGCAACCAGTCGGCCACGGGCGTCCCGCCGTCGACCCGGACCCGCACCGGCAGGGTGTTGATGAAGATGCCGGTGATCTCGTCCACGCCGGGCAGTTCCGCGGGCCGGCCGGACACGGTCGCGCCGAAGCACACGTCACGCCGGCCGGAGGAGCGGGCCAGCAGCAGCGCCCACGCGCCCTGCACGATCGCGCTCGGCGTGACGCGGTGCCGGCGGGCGAACTCGTACAGCGACGCGGACTCGCCGTCGCTCAGCTCGACCCGGAACCGTTGCGACGACGTGCCGTGCTCGGCCGGGCGGTCGGCGGGCAGCGGTGTGGGCGAGTCGAACCCGGCCAGCACCCGCCGCCAGTGCTCCCGCGCGGCGTCCTCGTCCTGCGCGGCGGTCCAGGCCACGTAGTCGCGGAACGGCCGCCGCTCGGCCGGCTCGCCCAGCACGTCGGACAGCACGTGGAAGACGCTCCAGCCGTCGAGCAGCACGTGGTGGAACGTCCACAGCACCTGGACGCTGGTCGGGGACAGGCGGGCGATCGCGACCCGCATCAACGGCGGCGTGGTCAGGTCGATGCCCTCGGCCCGGTCCTCGGCCAGCAGGTCGCGCAGCCGCTGGGCACGGGCGTCCTCGTCCAGCCTGCTCCAGTCCAGGACCGTGACCGGCACCCGGACGTGCTCGTGCACCACCTGCAACGGCTGCCGCACGCCCTCCCACAGCACGCTGCTGCGCAGCACGGGCGTCCGGTCGACCACCCGCTGCCAGGCGGCGGCGAACGCGGCCGGGTCGGTCACGCCGTCCACGACGAACGTGGTCTGCTGGAAGTAGACGCCCTTGTCGCCGAGGCCGTGGAACACCATGCCCGCCTGCATCGGGGTGAGCGGGTAGGCGTCCTCGCCGGTGATCAGGTCCACCTCGGCCTGGGTCAGGCGCGCCAGCGGGAAGTCCGACGGCGTGCGGCCACCCGCGCCGGGCTCGGCGCAGTGCGCCACGATGCCGCGCAGCGCGGCGGCGAACCCGTCCGCGAGGTGGGCGACGGTGTCCCGGTCGTGGGCGTGCTCGCTGTAGTGGAAGGTGAACTCCAGCCGGTCGCCGCGCACCTGGCCGACCACGTCGAGCAGGTGGGGGCGCGGCGCGCGCGGGTCGGCGGACAGCTCCAGGTCGCGCTGGTCGGCGTCGAACCGGCCCAGGTAGTTGAACGAGACCCGGGGGTCGCAGGCGGGCGCGGTGCGGGCCAGGTGGCGCAGCGCGCCGTAGCCGAGGCCGCGTCCGGGCACGGCCCGCAGCTGCTCCTTCACCGACTTGAGCGCGGCGCCCCAGTAGCCGGGCGTCCGCTCGCCGTCGGGCAGGTCGAGCGCGACGGGGAAGACGGTGGTAAACCAGCCGACCGTGCGGGACAGGTCGACGTCGGCGAACAGCTCCTCGCGGCCGTGGCCCTCCAGGTCGACCAGCACGCGCGACCGGCCGGTCCAGTCGGCCAGCACCCGGCCGAGCGCGGTCAGCAGCACGTCGTTGACCTGCGTGCGGTAGACGCCGGGCACGTCGCGCAGCAGCGCGTCGGTCTCCGGCTCGGTGAGCCGCACGGTGACCTCGCGCTGCGAGCCCACCGTGTTCGGGCCGGTCCGGTCCACCGGGATGTCGGTCGGCGTGGCGGCCACCGCCGCCCAGTGGGCGAGCTCGGCGTCGAAGCCGTGCCGCGCGTGGTCGGCGAGCCGGATCGCCCAGTCGCGGAACGACGTCGTCTTGCGCCCGACGCGGACGGCCTCGCCGGCGCGGGCCTGGCGGTAGGCGGTGGTCAGGTCCTCGACCAGCACCCGCCACGACACGCCGTCGACGACGAGGTGGTGCGCGGTCAGCCGGACCGACCCGCCGTCGAGGACCTCGGCCCGCAGCAGCGGCCCGCGGGTGAGGTCGAAGTGCTCCAGCGCCAACGGGTCGGCGCCCGTGACGGGCCCGACCACCTGGCGGTCGCCCTCGAACCGGGTGCGCAGCGCGTCGTGGTGCGCGACCAGCGCGGTGAGGGCGGTGCGCAGCGCGGGCACGTCGAGGTCGCCGTCCAGGTCGACGACGACGGACTGGTCGAAGTGCTCCGGTCGCACGGCGTGGCCGTCGAGGAACCAGCGCTGGATCGGGGTGAGCGGCGCCTCGCCGGTCACCGCGCCCTGGTCGGCGGTGGGCGGCAGGTCCCGGGTGACGTGCGGCGCGATCGCGGCGATCGTCTGGTGCGCGAAGATGTCCCGCGAGGTCAGCACCAGCCCGGCGCGGCGGGCCCGGGTGACCACCTGGATGCCCAGGATCGAGTCGCCGCCCAGGGCGAAGAAGTTGTCCCGCACGCCGACCCGGGCCGCGCCGAGCACCTCGGCGAACACGTCCGCCAGCACGGCCTCGACGGGCGTGCGCGGTGCGACGTAACGGACTTCGGCGCGGTCGTCCGGCGGCGCGGGCAACGAGTCCCGGTCGAGGTGGTCGAGGCCGACGACCGCGGCGGGCACGGCGTGCGCGGGCAGCACCTGGCCGAGGAACCCCCGCAGTGCCGAGGGGTTCACCGGCGGCGTCACGTAGGCGACGAGTCGCTTGTCGGCCACGACCACGGCCGCGTCGGCCACCTCGTGGTGCCGCCGGATCGCCTGCTCGACCTCGCCGAGGTCGACCCGGAAGCCCCGGATCCGGATGGCCTCGTCCGGCGCGAAGTCCAGTGCGGTCAGGTCGCGCAGCGGGCGGTCCGGGTCGTCCACCACCAGGCGCAGCAACGCTTCCAGGTCGTCGCTCAGCGACTCGATCGTGGCGGCGTCGAACAGGTCGGTGTTGTACTCGACGGTCAGCGCGAGGTCCTCGTCGCGCGGCCAGAACTCCACCACCAGGTCGAACCGGGCCACCGGGCGCGGGAGGTCGTGCTCGGCGGCGGTCAGGTCGCCGAACGCGGCGCCGGGCAGCAGCGGCTGGTGCAGGGCGACGACGGCCTGCACGAGGGGCGTGCGGCTGGGGTCCGGGTCGGGCCGCACCTCCTCCACCACCCGGTCGAACGGCACGTCGTCGTGCGCGAAGGCCTCCAGCGCCGTGTCCCGCACCTGGTCCAGGAACGCGGTGAACGGCAGGTCCGGGTCGACCCAGGAGCGCAGCACGAGCGTGCGGACGAAGAACCCGACCGCGCGTTCCAGGTCGGCGCGGTCGCGGCCGGAGCTGACCGTGCCGACCGCGACGTCCCGCTGCCGGCTGCGCGCGGACAGCAGCACCTGCACGGCGGCGGTGAGCGTCATGAACAACGTGGCGTCGTGCGCCCGGCCCACGACCGCCAGCCGGCGGACCAGGTCGGCGGGCAACGGCCGCCGCAGCACCGCGCCGGACGTGGTGCGCAGCGGCGGCCGGGGTCGGTCGGTGGGCAGGTCCAGCGCCTCGATGCCGGCGAGGCGGTCGCGCCAGTAGGCCGGGTCGCCCTCGGGCCTCGACCGGTCCCACGCGGTGAAGTCGGGGTACTGCACGGGGGGATCGGCCGGGCGCCCGCCGGCGTAGAGCTCGGCCAGCTCCGCCAGCAGCACCTGCACCGACCAGCCGTCGGTGATGATGTGGTGCTGGACGAGGGTGAGGAGGTGCTCGTCCGGGCCGAAGGGGCTGAGCACGGCGCGGGTGAGCGGGCCGCGGCGGAGGTCGAAGGGCTCGTCCAGGCCGAGCTCGGTCGGGCCGGGTTCGGTCGGGTTGGGTTCGGTCGGGCTCGGGGTGGTCGCGCCCGGTGCGGCTCCGGTCGGCTGGGTCTGTCTCGGTTCCGTCCGGCTCGGGGTGGTCGCGCCCGGGTCGGACGCGCTTAGGTCGGTCGCGCCCGGGTCGGTCGCGTCCGGTGCGGGCAGCACGCGCAGCGGGATCGTGCCGTGCTCCGCGACGATCTGCACCGGCTCGTCGCCCACCACGTCGAACGTCGTGCGCAGCGCGTCGTGCCGGCGAGCCAGCGCGTCCAGCGCCTCGGCCAGGCGTCGCACGTCCAGCGGACCCGTGAGCCGGATGCCGACCGCGGTGTTCTGCTCCGCCGTGCCGTCCAGCGAGAACAGGCGGCGCTGCGCCGAGGACAGGGGCAGCGGCTTGACCCGGGGCACGCGGGGGATCGGCGCGCCGTCCTGGTCGGGCAGGGCCTCGGCGAGCGCGGCGACCGTGCGGTGGTCGAACATCGCCCGCACCGGCAGCCCGCCGAGCCGCGACAGCGCCCGCACGGCCAGGATCGAGTCGCCGCCGAGGGCGAAGAAGTCGTCGTGCGCGCCGACCTGGGGCACGCCGAGCACGTCGGACCACACCGCGGCGACCCGCCGCTCGGCCGCGGTGCGCGGCTCGACGTGGTCCTCCGGGACGTCGCCGACGACCGGCTCGGGCAGCGCGTCCCGGTCCAGCTTTCCGTTCGGCGTCAGCGGGAACGCTTCCAGCGCGACGAACGCCGAGGGCACGAGGTAGTCCGGCAGTCTGTCGACGAGGTGTTCCCGCAGACCCGCCGTCTCGCCGATCACGTACGCCACCAACCGCTTCGGCTCGCCGCGCGCGACGACGACGGCGTGCTCCACGCCGGGCCGCTGCCGCAGCAGCGCCTCGATCTCGCCCGGCTCGACCCGGAAGCCCCGGATCTTCACCTGGTGGTCGGCCCGGCCGACGAACTCCAACTGGCCGTCGGCGCGGGTGCGGACCACGTCGCCGGTGCGGTACATGCGGGCGCCGGGCTCGCCGAACGGGTCGGGCAGGAACCGCTGCGCGGTCAGCCCCGGCCGGCGGAGGTAGCCCCGGGCCAGGCCGACGCCGGTCACGTACAGCTCGCCCTCCGCGGCGGGGCGCAGGTCGTCGTCCAGCACGCGGACCTCGGTGCCGGGGATCGGGCGGCCGATGGGCGGCGTGCCGCCCGGCTCGAGCGGCTCGCTCCACGACGTGACCACTGTGGACTCGGTCGGCCCGTAGGCGTTGATCATGCGGCGGCCGGGGGCCCACTTCGCCACCAGGTCGGGCGGGCAGGCGTCACCGCCGACGATCAGGGTGCGGAAGGAGGGCAGCTCGACGTCGGGCACGGTGGCCAGCGCCACCGGCGGGATCAGCGCGTGCGTGACGCCGAACCCGGCGATCACCTCCGCGAGCTGGTCGCCGAGCAGCGGTCCGGGCGGCGGCACCACGAGCGCCGCGCCGGCGGGCAGGGCCATGCACAGCTCCAGCACCGAGGCGTCGAAGCTGGGCGAGGAGAACTGGAGGACCCGGTCGCCCGGTCGCACGTCGAAGTGGGCCACCTCGGCGGCGGAGAACGCGGGCAGACCCCGGTGCGGCACCACGACGCCCTTCGGGCGGCCGGTCGACCCGGACGTGTAGATCACGTACGCCGGGTCCTCCGGCCGGATCACGACGTCGGGCGCGGTGGCGGGTGCGGCATCCGGTGCGGTGCCGGGGTGATCGGCGAGGTACGGCTGGTCGGAGAGCACCAGCAGCGGCTCGGCGTCGGAGACCATGAACGCGATCCGGTCGGCCGGGTAGTCCGGGTCGATCGGCAGGTACGCGGCGCCGGTCTTCAGCACCGCGAGCCGCGCCACGACGTTGTCCACCGAGCGCGGCATCGCCACCGCCACCACCTGCTCCCGCCGCGCCCCCTTGGCGAGGAGCAGGTGTGCGAGTCGGTTCGCGCGTTCGTCGAGTTCCCGGTAGCCGACCACACCTTCGGCCGATATGACCGCGGGTGCGTCGGGACTGCGCAGCGCCTGCGCGGCGATCAATTCCGGCAGTGTGCGGGCGTGCGTCATCGCGAGAGGTGCCTTTCTGGCTCGGGGGCGCGGCTTACCCAATACCGCTGGAGTTCAAACGTGAAATTCAGCCCGTTTTCGCGACCTGCCTGCGGGCGAGTCGCCCGCCGATCTGGATCCACCGGATACCGCCGTCACCCGGGTCGCGCAGGAAACGCCCGGTCTGGTTGGTGTCGCCGGTGTCGGAATCGCGCATCGCGAAGACGAGGCCGTCGAACAACGACAGGTCGGCGAACGGCTCGCCGTCCACCGTGAGCGCCAGCCGCTCCCGGTCCACGGCGCGCACGGCGTATTCGACATCGCCGTTGCGGAAGCGCCCGGTGCAGTCCGGCGGAGGGGCGATGGGGCGGTCCAGCCCGCTCATTCCGTCGTAATCCGCCACCGGCAGGCCCGCGTCGGCCAATTCCGGCACGAGCTCGCGCCACAGGCCCCAGCCGCTGCTGCCGTTGGTCGTCAGGGCGACCGCGGTGCCGTCGGCCGGGTTGATCCGCAGGTGGCACGACGTGCCGTCGGCGGTGCCGTCGTGGCCGACCCAGCGGACGCCGTCGCGCTGGAACAGCGCCAGGCCGAGGCCCCAGCCGTCGGCCATGCCGAACGGCTCCGCGTGCCGCACGGGCTCGCGCATGAGGGCGAGGTCGTCCGGGCTCATCAGGTGCGGCGCGCCGCCGCCGAGCATCCGGCCGAACGTCACCAGCTCCGCGGCGCTCACGGCCAGGGCGCCGGCGGGCGCGTCGACCGGCGTCAGCGACTGCGCCACCGGCACCACGCGGCCCGTGGCGGTGTTGACGGCGTGGCCGCTGACGACGTCGGCGTCCGGGCTGGTGATGAACCTGGCGCGCACCCCGAGCGGGCGCAGCAGGACCGCCTCCACCGCCTCCGACCAGGACATCCCGGTCGCCACCTCGATCAGGTGGCCGACCAGGGAGTACCCGATGTTGGAGTAGGAGAAGCCCGCGCCGGGCTCGTGCAGGGGGTGCAGCTCGCGCAGCGCCTGCCGGACGTGGTGGCGCAGCGAGGTCGTGCGCACGTCCTCCGGATCCGACGGCAGGCCGCCGGTGTGGCTGAGCAGGTGGCGCAGCGTGAGTTCGCCGGCCGCCACCCCGGGCAGGTGGTCGGACAGCGGCGCGTCCAGGTCGAGGTCCCCGTCCGAGACGAGGGCCATGGCGACGGTCGCGGTGAACGTCTTGGTGATCGAGCCGATGGGCACGGCCGCGTCGGCGGCCAGGCCCACCTCGTGCGTCCACGTGCGTCCCTCGTGGTGCACGGCGAGCTGCGCCCCGGGCACCAGGTGCTCGCGGGTCAGCGTCGCTAATCGGGTGGAGATCCGGTCGGTGTCCATGCGTGATCCTCTGAGAATGAGCCACAGTGTCAATGAGTAACCGGGCCGCGGGCCCAACGTTGGCTGTCGTCGGGAGATCGTCGCGACCGCCGAACGGAGCATTTGCGGAAAGGTCTCTCCCCATTTTGAGGGGAGGGTGACCCCGCGTCAGAAGAGACACTTCAGGGATTCACTCGAACGGCTGGTTTGGACCGTGTGGTCTCGTAAAGACGTGCAGTACGCGAGGGTTATTCGCAGTCGGGTGTCAACGGGTTGAGCGGGTCGGTAGCCTGTCCATCAGGAGCCTGTACGAAATGTCTTCGTGCTCCGTTCAGATGGATTTTCGTCGAGGTTATGAGACAGCCGTAACCTTCTTTGTCTGGCGTCGTTTGACGTTACTCGGGCGTAGCGCGGCGGGCACGTCGGCGGAAGCGTGCGAAGGTGGGCGTGCGAAGGTGACGTTCGGCACGGTTGATGATTGGCGGACCGGGTAAGGGGTCGGGACGGGGCCGGTTCGAGGCCGGTTCGGTCCTGGGGGTCCTGGGGGTCCTGCGCGGGAGGGCGCGTCAGTCGCGCTGGACCTCGTGGTGCAGGACCTGCATCCGGGCGTCCAGCTCCGCGGCGATGGCGGCGGTGGCGGTCAGCTCCTCGACGAAACCCGCGGGCACCTGGTCGTCGTACTTGTAGTAGAGCTTGTGCTCCAAAGTGGCCCAGAAGTCCATCGCGATGGTCCGCAGCTGCACCTCGACCTTCACGTGCTCCACCCGGTCGGACAGGAACACCGGGATGCGCACGATCAGGTGCAGGCTGCGGTACCCGTTCGGCTTCGGCTCGGCGATGTAGTCCTTGGTCCGCAGGATCTCCACGTCGCTCTGCCGGGCCAGCATGTCCCGCACGCGGTACACATCGGACACGAACGGGCACACCACCCGCACGCCCGCCACGTCGTCCAGGTGCTCGGCGGCCAGCGCCAGGTCCGCGGGCAGCCCCTTGCGCCGGAGCTTGTCGAGGATCGCGTCGGGCCGCTTCACGCGGTGCGTGACGTGCTCGATCGGGTCGTGCCGGTGGACGAGGTCGAACTCCTCGCTGAGGATCCGCAGTTTCGTCATGAGTTCGTCGACCGCGAACTTGTAGACCACGAGGGACCGCCGCAGCAGGTCATCCGCGACGCCGATGTCCATGATCCCCACGATACCGGCCGGCCGGTCGTCTAGGATGCCGGGCGTGAACACCCACTGGCACGTGGTCCTTCCGCCGCCGTGCGCCTGACCGGGCGCACTCGCTGACGCACGCCTTCACGCCTGCCTGACCCGATCACGCACGCCTCGATCCGGTCACGCGGTGCGCCCGTTCGCGTCCTCTTCCCTCTCGTCTCGCGAACGGAGACCTCGTGTCGACCTCTGCCGTGGAAACACGTGCTCGTTCCACCCGCGGACCCCTGCCGATCCTGGCCGCGTGCGTCCTGTGGGGCACCACCGGCACCGCAAGCTCGATGGCGCCCGCCTCCGCACCGGCCGCGGCCGTGGGCGCGGCGGGTCTGGTGGTGGGTGGCTGCTTGCTGTTCCTGACTGCTCGCGGCACGCGTGCCGTGCTGCGGACCGCCGACTGGAGGTTGCTGCTGCTCGGCGCGCTGACCGTGGCCGGCTACGCGCTGGCGTTCTACCCGGCCGTCGCGCGCACGGGCGTGGCGGTGGGCACCACCGTGGCGCTGGCCACCGCGCCGATCGTGCTGGGGCTGCGGTCGAGGCCGCTGCTCACGTCGGCCGCGGTGGTCGGGTGCGCGGTGCTCGTGCTGGGCGGCGGCGACACCCGCGTCGACCTGGTCGGAGTGGCGTTGGCGCTGGTCGCGGGCTTGTCGTACGCCGCGTACTCGGTGATCTGCGCGCACCTGATCGGGCTCGGGCACCCGTCCCGGGCCGTGGTGGGCGTGGTGTTCGGTGGCGCGTCGGCCCTGACGTTGCCGGTGCTGGTGGTGATCGGCGTCGGCTGGGTGGCGAGCCCGTCGGGGCTGGCGGTGACCGCGCACCTGGCGGTGTTCACCACGTTCGCCGCGTACCTGCTGTTCGCCCGTGGGCTTCGGCACACGGGCGCGGCGGCGGCGACCACGCTGACGCTCGCCGAGCCGGCGGTGGCGGCGGTGCTGGGCGTGGTCGTGCTGGACGAACGCCTGCCGCTCGTGTCGTGGTGCGGGATGGGTGTGCTCGCGGTCGCGCTGGTGGCGCTCGCGCGGCGGTGAGGTGACCGGGGCCGGTGTCCCGGGTGGACACCGGCCCCGGGTGTCGCTCGTGCTTGGATGTCGCTCGTGCCCGGGTGTTACAAGTGCCCGGGTGTTACTCGTGCAGGGCCAGCACCCACTCCTGGCTCAGGTCGCTGCGGCGCGTCTGGACGTCGACGCGGGGTGGGTAGATCATCTTCGGTGACAGGTCGAGGGCGAACCCACCGTTCCAGGTCGCGATGGTCACGCGGTTGGGCGCCGAACCGGTGCGCACGACCCACGAGTACGGATAAGGGCCGGCGACGACGGCCCGGTGGTCGGCCGGTTGTCCCTCGCCGGGCGTCAGGTAGAGGCCGGTGCCGAGGTTCCTGATGAGCTGGGTGGTCCGGCTGTCCCTGACCAGCTCCCACTCCTGGTAGCCGGGCAGGCCGATCGGCGGCAGGAGGACGGTCGGCGCGCCCTGCTGGCTCGACAGGGGGGTGAGGTGGGCGTCCTCGTCACCGCCGAAGGTGATGCCGTACACCCCGTCCGGGACCATCGCGCGTGGTGCGGCCGTGGTCGAGGCGGTGGCCGAGGGCGCTGTGGTCAAGGCCACCACCGCGCAGACGGCGGCGGTCCACGCGACGATCGTTCTGGCGGCACGTCGGAGAAGCATCAGCGGTCCCTTCCATGAGGTGCGCCCCGGACAGGGCGTATCTCATGGCTTACCGCCATTCGGACGTGACGGCAGTGCTCCGACCGGTGGTGTCGCCTGATCGGGCGGGGTGGGGTGCTGCGCGTCGGGTGTGAGGTGGCGTGGGTCAGTCGGGGCGGTGCGCGCCGCCGCCCAGGCCGTAGAGGATGCGCTGGATGACCTCGGGGTCCACGTTCGGCTCGTCGCCCAGCTGCTCGGCGGCCGGGGAACGGCGGGGTTCGCGGCGGGGCAGCGGCACGGCCGAGGCGTTCATGCCCGACGGGAGGGCCAGTTCGCACCACGCCAGGTGGCCGCCCGCGGTGAGGTCGACCAGGCCGGCGCGGGTGCCGGCCAGCTCCGGCGGCAGCGCGACGCGGTTGCCCTCGACCTCGACCACCAGGTAGGTGCCGGTCAGCCGCAGGCGCACGAGGAGGAAGCCGGGCGCGCGCCGGTCGGCCACGTCGACCGCGGCGCCGACCAGTCGGCGGACCGTCTGCGCGGCCTCGTCCTGCATCGCGCGCAGGCGCCACTCGCCCAGCGAGAAGCGGACGAACATGTCCGCCACGTTCACCGCGGTGGGCAGCGCGACGAGTCGAAGGTCGTCGACCTGTTCGGTCTGGGCGTTCACACCGATCCTCCTCGCCTGCGTCCGGCGCGTGCTGCGCCAGATGGTGCCATGAGTGCGTCCGATGTCACCCACGTGGTCTACGACCGTGAGCGGACTGTGTCCGCATCGAGTTCTACAGCTTCAGTGCCGACCGAAGCAAAACTCTGGTTTCACGACCTACTACGGGTGGAGACGGTTCGCGGTTCAGGCAGGTTGCGGCGGCACGCCAGAAACTACCGAAATGCTCGGTGAAATGGAATGACGCTCGGGTTCGCCCGGTCCAGCGACTTGCCCTGACGCAGGGTAGGGGGAGGGGAAGGGGAGGTGGGGGAGGGTCGGTCGAGCAGCGCGAAAGGCCCGCCGGTGTCGGCGGGCCTTTCGGTGAGGCTGGGGCAGGTCTGTTGGGTCAGGCCTGTCGGTCAAGCTCGTGGGCGAGCTCGTTGGGCGAGCTCGTCAGGTCAGGCCTGCTTGACGGCCTCGATCTCCAGCAGGATGGTGATCTTGTCGCCGACGACCGCGCCCGCCGGGCCACCGGTCACGCCGAACTCGCGGCGGTTGATCTCGGTGGAGGCGGAGAAGCCGACGACCTTCGCGCCCTCGAAGCCGTCGCCGAAGCCGTTGATCTCCAGCTCCAGGGTCACGGGCTTGGTCACGCCGTGCAGGGACAGCTCGCCGTCGACGAGGAAGCCCTCGCCGTGGGCGCGCACGCCCGAGGAGGTGAAGGTCAGCTCCGGGAACTTCTCGACGTCCAGGAAGTCCTCGCCCTTGACGTGGGCGTCGCGCTGGTCGTTGCGCGTGTTGACCGAGGCGGCGTCGATCTTCGCGGTGACCGTGGACTCCAGCGGGTTCTCGGCCGTCACGATCGTGCCCTCGAAGGTGCCGAAGTGGCCGCGGACCTTGGACACGCCCAGGTGGCGAACCACGAACGAGATGTCCGAGTGCACCGGGTCGATCGCCCACGTGCCCGCGAGGTAGCCGGGGATCTGCACAGTCTGCGAGGTCATGGATGGTCCTTCTGGGTTGGTCTGGTTGAACTCTCAACAGAACATAGCGCATCCTGGTTGAAGGTTCAACAACGGCCGTATGATGGAGGCATGAGCGACGTGCGGTGGCTGAGCGCCGAAGAGCAGCAGGTGTGGCGTGCCTTCATGACCGCCGTGACCAAGTTCACCGAACACCTGGACCGGCAGTTGCAGCGCGATTCCGGGATGCCGATGGCGTACTACGAGATCCTCGTGGCGCTGTCCGAGGCCCCGGAGCGCTCGCTGCGGATGAGCGAGTTGGCGGCGGTGTGCCACTCGTCACGGTCCAGGCTCTCCCACGCGGTGGCCCGGCTGGAGAAGGAGGGCTGGGTCGAGCGGCAGGCCTGCCCCTCGGATCGGCGTGGCTCGATCGCGGTGCTCACGGACGTCGGGTTCGGGGTGTTGGAGCAGGCGGCGGCGGGGCACGTGACGGCGGTGCGGGAGCACCTGTTCGACGTGTTGACGCCGGAGCAGTTGCGGTCGTTGGCGGAGATCAGCCAGGCCGTGGACGCGGGGTTGACGACGGAGTGCGCGAAGGTGCGGCGGGAGGAGTTCGCCGACCTGTGAGGGGGCGGGTTGTGGGGGGGCTGGTTGTGAGGGGTTGGTTGTGAGGGGCGCTGTGGGGTGCGTTGTGCAGGCCGTTGGTGAAGATCAAGGGCGTTGAAGAGCGAAAGAGTCCTCGCCGGACGGGCAGATCAGCAGGATGACGGGCCGGTGGGTGGTTCGGCGGCGGGTCCGTTGTTGGTCGGGTTTCGTGTCATCCCA
>NZ_JBEOVG010000088.1:0-38127 GCF_040295345.1 Actinosynnema sp. NPDC002837 | reverse complement strand
AACCTCACCCAATGGCGCGACTGGACCACCCCCACCCTCACCGACGGCCCCACCAGCACCACCACAACCACCACCACAACCGGCGACACCACCACGACCACGACGCAGCAGCCAGGCCCGGGCACCACCCTGGCCACGGCGGCGAACCGGACCGGTCGCTACTTCGGCACCGCGGTCGCGGCGAACAAGCTGGGCGACTCGACGTACGTCGGGATCCTGAACCGCGAGTTCGACATGGTCACGGCCGAGAACGAGATGAAGATCGACGCGACCGAGCCGTCGCAGGGTCAGTTCAACTACACCAACGGCGACCGGATCGTGAACCAGGCCACCGGCCAGGGCAAGCGGGTGCGCGGCCACACGCTGGCGTGGCACTCGCAGCAGCCGGGCTGGATGCAGAACATGTCCGGGTCGGCGTTGCGCTCGGCGATGCTCAACCACGTCACGCAGGTGGCGACCCACTACCGGGGCAAGATCTACGCGTGGGACGTGGTGAACGAGGCGTTCCAGGACGGTAGTTCCGGTGCGCGTCGTGACTCGAACCTGCAGCGGACGGGCAACGACTGGATCGAGGCGGCGTTCCGCGCGGCGCGGGCGGCCGACCCGGGTGCGAAGCTCTGCTACAACGACTACAACACCGACGACTGGACGCACGCGAAGACCCAGGCGGTGTACCGGTTGGTGCAGGACTTCAAGCAGCGCGGCGTGCCGATCGACTGCGTCGGCCTGCAGTCGCACTTCAACAGCCAGAGCCCGGTGCCGGGCAACTACCAGACCACGCTGTCGAGCTTCGCGGCGCTGGGTGTGGACGTGCAGATCACCGAGCTGGACATCGAGGGCTCCGGCTCGGCGCAGGCGGCGAACTACGAGCGCGTGGTGAAGGCCTGCCTGGCCGTCGCCCGCTGCACCGGCATCACGGTGTGGGGCATCCGCGACACCGACTCGTGGCGCGCCTCGGGCACCCCGTTGCTGTTCGACGGCTCGGGCAACAAGAAGGCCGCGTACACCTCGACGCTCAACGCCCTCAACGGCGGTGTCGTGCCGACGTCCACCACCACGACGACGGCCACGACCGGCACCACGACGACGACCACCAGCCAGCCCGGCGGCAGCTGCACCGCGACGTACTCGGAGGGTACGAAGTGGAGTGACCGCTTCAACGGCCAGGTGACCGTCACGGGGACCGACAACTGGGTGGTGACGGTGACGGTGAGCCCGCCGCAGAAGATCATCGCCACCTGGAACACGAGTGTCAGCTGGGACAGCAGCGGCAACGTGATGACGGCCCGTCCCAACGGCAACGGCAACGTGTTCGGCTTCACCATCCAACACGGGGGCAACTGGAACTGGCCCAGCCTGACCTGCCGCACCGGCTGACGGTTCGGGGACAGGGGAGGCCCGGCGCGTGTTGCCGGGCCTCCGCGCCCAGCCGGCCTCGGTGGCTCCCTCGCGGGCGTCGACGGCCGGACCCGGCAGGTCCGGCCCTCGACAGCGGTGCCTAGCGGATCCGGCCGAGGCGGAGGAAGACGGATTCGCCCGGAGCGTCCTCCACGCCGTCGTTGTCGACCACGGCGACCAGGCGGCGCAACGGGCCGTCGCCGACGACCGCCAGTCCCTCCGGCTTGTCGTGCGCGGTGGCGCCGCCGGCGGTCAGGGCCGGCAGCAGGTCGCGCGCCTCGGTCTTCGCGGCCGGCGGCTTGGCCTGGCCGGCGGCGACGGTGGCGAGGCCGGAGATGTCCACCCGGTAGACCTTCTTGGTCACCGCCGCGTCACCGCGCTGGTTGTCGCGTTCCAGCACGAGCAGCGTGCGGTCGTCCAGCGCGGTCACCTCCGACAGCCCCACCCAGCCGACCGCCGTGGCGTCGAGCGGGTACGCCGCGAACGACCACTGACCCGTCGCGGGGGTGAAGCGGGCCAGGGTCGCCTGGCCGCGCGGGTCGCCCTTCCACTCCCGCTGCACCGCCGGCCACACCTGCTCGCCGTCATCGCGCCCGGTGGTCGTCACGCCCTCGAAGCCGTTGCTCGTGGCCGTCGCCGCGACTTCGGCCGGCAGCGGCACCTCCCGCACGACCGCACCGGACCCGGACACCTCGACCAGCAGGTTCGGCCGCGCCTTCCCGTCGCCCTCGGCGGCCACCCAGTAGCCGCCGCCCCGCCGCGCGGCGATGCCCTCGCCGTCGTAGTCCACCGGCTGCCCGCCCTTGGTCAGGGTCAGCTCGGCGCGCACGCGGGCCGGCGCGGACAGGGTGTCGACCGTCAGCACGCGGGTCGGGCGGTACGCCGAGTCGGTGATGGCCACGACATCACGGCTGTCGCCCGGGATGCCCGACAACCCCGACAGCGCGCCGAACCCGATGCCGTCGGACACGATCGAGGGCGTGCCCTCGTTGCGCGCCAACGCCACGGCCAACGGCGTGCGGGTCAGGCGGTAGGAGGTCAGCGAGGACCGGACGCCGTCCTCGGCGGAGTCCTCCTCGGCCGACACGACCAGCGTGCCGGTCGCCGGGATCGGCAGCAGGCCCTCCGGGCCGACACCGGTCGGCAACGCCTGCACGAAGCGTGGCCGGCGCGGGTCGTCCACGTCGTAGACGGCGACCAGGTTGGCGCGCTCCAGGCCGACGAACGCGTACCGGTGCCGACCGAAGGACGCCACGGCCAACCCCTCCGGCTCGACGCCCTTGTTGTCCGAACGGCCGTCGGGGTACTGGCCCTGGCGGATCGCCACCCGCTGGAGCTCGTCGCCCGAGGAGAACACGACCCGGCCCGACGCCGCGTCGAACACCGTCCACGTGCGCGACCCGCCCCGGTAGTCGCCCTCGTCGGCGGTGCCGAGCGTGCGGTCGTCCAGCCAGGCCACCGCGTCGGGCTCGCGGGCCGCGGTGATCGTCCCGGTCGGGTCGATCCGGCCGTCGTCGGCGACGTCGACGCCCTCGACCGTCACCGTGCCCGCCGGGAAGTGGTTCACCACCTTCGCCGAACGCAGGTCGACCACCGCGATGTGGTTGTTCTCCTGCAGCGTCACGGCGGCCTGGCCCCGCCCGTTGACGCTGACGTACTCCGGTTCCGGGTCGTCCGGCGCGACCTCGGCGAGACCGGTGAGGGCGACCCGGCGCTGCGTCCACGACCCGGGGCTGCCCGCGAGGTCGACGACGGCGAGGAAGCCGGCCGGCGCCTGCGGGATCGCGCCGTCGGCGACGTCCTCGTCACGCTGGTTCTCGATGGCCACGGCGGCGTGCCGCCCGTCGGGCGAGACGTCGATCGAGTCCGGCTGCCCGCCCAGGTCGTGCGTGGCCACGACCGCCTTGGCGTCCAGGTCGACCACCACCAGCACGCCCGACGGCGCGGTGAACGACGCGGAGGTGTCGACCGCGACCAGCGCCAGCCGGCCGAGGACGTCCACCGACGTGGGCTCGCCCGGCACGCCCAGCACCCCGGCGGGGGAGAGCGCGCCGTCCCGGCCGACGGCGGCGAACCCGATCCGCCCGGCGGGGGAGTCGGTGTAGACGACGGTCCGGCCGTCCGCCGTGGCCGCCGCGATCTCGGCGGCGGTGTGCTCGCCGACCGAGCCGTTGGCGAACACGGACAGGGTGTCGACCCGCTGGAACCGCTCGGGCGGCGTCGCCGCCGCGGCCGACGACAGGAGCGACATGGTCACCCCGCACACCACCAGACCTGCGACAACACGAACCGGACGGCTCACGGGGCCTCCAACCTCGACGACGGCGCGCGCTTTGTAACCCATCGAGGCGTCGCCCGGGTGAACGCCGGGTGGCGAGCGACCGCACCGTCGCGTGGTGGGTCGTCCTAGTGGCCGCGGGCCTCCATGACCAGCAGCATCAGCGAGAGCAGGAGTTGCAGGACGGCGACGGACGTGCCCGTGACCGCGGTCCAGTCCAGCCGGTACTCGGTCTTCGTGCCCATCGACAGCGCGCCGCAGGCCACCGCCCCGACCGCCAGGACGGTGCCGCCGGCCGGGATCGGCCAGCTGAGCACCGCGAGGCACAGCGAGATCGGTCCGAGCCAGGCGTCCTTGCCCGGTCGGTCTTTGGCGGGGAGCTGCCGCATCATGCCGTCCATGGTGCCGTGACCCGGATCTCCCGGGCGCACCGCCACCGCCGCGCCGCGTTCGTCACAGCCACCGGTTGCGCTTGAACAGGCGGTACAGGATCAGGCACGCGGCCAGCGTCACCGACAGCACGAACGGGTAGCCGTACTGCCAGCGCAGTTCCGGCATGTGGTCGAAGTTCATGCCGTAGACGCCCACCACCATGGTCGGCACGGCGATGATCGCCACCCACGCGGAGATCCTGCGCATGTCGTTGTTCTGCTGCAACGACACCTTGGCCAAGGTCGCGTTGACCAGCGTGGTCAGCATCTCGTCGAAGGCGACGACGCGTTCCGCGGCGGCGGTGAGGTGGTCGTCGACGTTGCGGAAGTAGGACCGGATCTCATCCGGCACGAGCGGGCCGCACGCGCCCTCGCTGAGCTTGCGCAGCGGGGCCGCCAGCGGCATCACCGCCCGCCGCAGCTCCATGATCTCCCGCTTGACCAGGTACATCTGCTCGACGCCGATCTCGCTGCGCGGCGCGAACACCGCGGTCTCGACCAGGTCGATGTCGCCCTCGAACGCCTCGATCACCTCGCGGTAGCCGTCGACCACGCGGTCGGCGATCTCGTGCAGCACCATCGCGGGCCCCGCCGCCAGCAGGTGCGGCGCGGCCTCCAGTTGGCGGCGCACGTCACCCAGCCCCGAGTGGTGGCCGTGGCGGACCGTGATCACGTAGTCGCGGCCGAGGAACACCATGATCTCCCCGGACTCCACGATCTCGTTCGCCGTCGTCGGCGACTCGTGCTCCACGAACCGCAGGGTCTTGAGCACCATGAACAGGTTGTCGTCGTAGCGGTCGAGCTTGGGGCGCTGGTGGGCGTGCACGGCGTCCTCGACGGCGAGCTCGTGCAGCCCGAACGCCTCGGCGACCTCGTGGATGTGCTCCTCGTCCGGCTGGAACAGCCCGACCCAGACGAACCCGCCGCCGCGCGACCGGACCTCGGCGGCGGCGTCGGCGGGCGACAGGTCACCGGGCAGCCGCACGCCGTCGACGTAGACCGCGCACGCCACCACGGCGTCCCGCTTCACGTCCGCTACCTCTCCGGGGACGCCGTCGGCGGCAGGGCTCACCATGCAGATCATCCTGCCGCACCCCGTGACCGGACGGGTGACGCAGGGGAATGCGCGTTCGAATCGCGTCGACGGCGGGTTCGGGTGCGGCAGGGTCGCGGCGCTCACCTTCGTGCCCGCGCTCGCCCTGGGTCCCGTCGCGGGGGCCCTGCCGTGATCGCAGGGTGTCCACAGTGGACTGTTTCGGTGATCTCCGGGTCCTGTCCCGCCACGGCGGGACAGGGCCTGACGGTCATTCGGTTGCGATGTTAGGGATCGTTCCCTAACGTCCGGCGTTGTACGCCGAATCCGTGAACAAGACCTTGGGGGACTCACATGAGTGCAGACACGCGAACCGGCCTGAGCCGGTCGCGCACCAACCTGGCGCTGAGCGCGTTGTTCTTCGGCACGTTCGTGATGGGCAGCGCCGAGCTGATCGTGGTCGGCGTGCTGAACCTCATCGCCGACGACCTGAACGTCTCGGTCGGGACCGCCGGCGGCCTCGTCACCAGCTACGCGCTGGGCATCTCGATCGGCGGACCGGTGCTGACCGCCCTCACGATCAGGTTCGCCCGCAGGCGGCTGCTCCAGGTCTCGTTGGCCGCGTACGTCCTGGTCAACGCCATCGCGGTGATGGCGACGAGCTTCGGCCTGCTGCTCGTCGCACGCGTGCTCGCCGGCTCGCTGCACGGCCTGTTCATCGGGGTGGCCTTCGCGGTCGGCGCGGGCATGATGCCGCCGGAGAAGATGGGCAAGGCGATCTCGTTCGTCTTCGGCGGCACGGCCGTCTCCACCGCGCTCGGCGTCCCGCTCGGCACCCTGATCGGCCAGAGCCGCGGCTGGGAGGCGTCGTTCGTCGCGATCGTCCTCGCCGGGGTGCTCACGCTGGCGCTGGCCGTGGCGGTCATCCCGACCGTGCCCCACTCGGGTATCGGCGGCTTCGGGGCGCAGGCCAGGCACGCGTTCGCGCCGAAGGTCCTGGCCATGCTCGGCCTGGGCTTCCTGATCATGGGCGGCCAGTTCGCCGGCCTGACGTTCATCCAGCCGTTCCTGGCCGACGTCACGGGCGTCTCCGGCGGCACGATCGCGCTCTTCCTGCTGGTGTACGGCGTCGCCAACGCCCTCGGCACGTTCGCGGGCGGTGCGGCGGCGGACCGGAACGCGGGCGGCACGATCATCGGCGGCGGCGTCGTCCTGGTGCTCGCCCTCGCCGCGCTGTACTTCCTCGGGTCGAACCCCGTGATCGCCGCGATCGCGCTGTTCGTGTGGGGGGTCGTCGGCTTCGGCATCGTCCCGTCGATCCAGCACCGGGTGGTCGGCCTCGCCGGTCCGGGCCGCGACCTGGCGGCCACCCTGCCCGCGTCCGCGGTCACCCTGGGCATCGCGGTCGGCGCCGCGGTCGGCGGGTCGGCGGTCGGCGGCGGCTCGGACGGCCCGGTGCTCGTCTCGCTGATCGTCTGCGCGGCCGGCGTCGTGGTGGCCTGGGCGACCAGCCGCCTCGAGCGCACTCCCGAAGCGGTGACGACCCAGGCGACCTGAACGGGTGGTTTCCGGTCACCGTCACGGAGCGGGGACGTTAAGTTGCCGGGTGTGAAGAGATCCGTTTGGGTAGTCGTGCTCG
Source organism: Actinosynnema sp. NPDC002837 (assembly GCF_040295345.1). NCBI lineage: Bacteria > Bacillati > Actinomycetota > Actinomycetes > Pseudonocardiales > Pseudonocardiaceae > Actinosynnema > Actinosynnema sp. NPDC002837. The sequence goes on along the minus strand of NZ_JBEOVG010000088.1, from coordinate 31,348 downwards.
CGCTGGTGGCAGGGTTGGTCACGCCGGTGCCGGCGATGGCGGAGGTGCGGTCGCCGGCGGAGTGCGCGGCGTCGTTGGACTGCACGGCGGCCGAGATCGACCGGATGGCGATGGCGGACCGGTTGGAGTTCCTCCGGTTGGTGCAGAGCGGTCCCGCCGCGGGGCTGGGCGCGGCGGACCGCTGGCGCAACATCGAGGGCGTGCTCTCGTTCTTCCGCGATCACGGGCTCGGCGCGCCGGGCACGTGGGTCTCGCACGTCGACGCGGGGATCCTGGAGGGGATCGAACGCGGCGTCGCGCTCGCGCTCGGTCGCTCGACCGACGGCTTCGGCAACCCCGGCTCGGCGCGGTGGGCCGACTACCTGACCCGGCTGCACCGGGGTGAGCTGACCGTCCGCAACGTCCACGACCGGGCGTGGAGCGAAGCCGAGCAGGCCTCGACCGACCACGGCGCCGCGGTCGCCGAGCAGGTGCACGGGGTCGCGCCGACGGCGGTGGAGCGCCGGTTCTTCCTGTTCTCGGAGTTCTACCGGTGGGCCCTGCGCAACCGCCCGGTGGTGCTGGACCTGCTGCTGGTCTACGCCGCGCTGCTCAACCCGGTGCTGGTCGTGCGGCGCGTGCCGTTCCTGGACTGGTTGACCGACGTGCGCGAGTCGGCGCCGTCGCGCAAGGGGTCCGAGATCGCGTACGCCTACGCGCAGCTCGACCCGGTCAACGGGGGGATCGGCACCGTCGACCTCCTGCTCGCCTACATCCCGGAGCTGTACGAGGAGTTCGAGGCCACCCGTTAGGGACGCGGGACGCGGCTGAGCGCCGTGTCGATCACCTCCCGGCTGTCCACCAGCAACGCTTCCGCCGCGGTGCGGCCCGTCGTGGCCAGGTAGGCGTCCACGAGCCGGTTGCCGACGGCGTAGCCGGCGCCGGTGGGCAGCCCCACGGGGGTCGCGCCGTAGCGGGCGGCGGCTTCGTCACCGTGCACCCACGCGGTGAAGTTCTGCATCCCCGTCACCGTGAGGCCGGAGACGACCTTGGCGAACACCGCGTCGTCGTGCAGGTGCGGCACGCCGATGCGGGCGAGCCCCAGCTCGTCGCCGTACAGCTGGCGGGCGAACGCGTCGGCGAGCCCTTCGGACACCACGTGCTCGCCCACGGTGACCGTCGCCGGGTCCCACACGACGGCGCCGGGACCGTAGCGGAGGTTGTGGTTGAGCTCGTGCACCGCGGTCGCCTCCAGCCGCGCCAGGTTCTCCGGGTAGGGCCAGAAGTTCAGGAACACGTGGCCGGGCACGCTGCCGTTCGCCGTCATGCCCAGGTTCGGGCCCATGAAGTGCGCGTCCCCGGGATCGCCGAGCACGACGAGCACGGTGATGTCCGGCACCGCGAGGCCCGGGGTCGCCGCGAGCTGCACGGCGAGGGCGTCGCGCAGGGCGCGCTCGATCCGGCGCCACGCGTCGGCGTCGTGCAGCGCCTCCAACGCCTCCAGGCACCGTTCCTCGTCGCGGTCGATCGGGAACCCGGAGCTCATCGCGTGCATCGCGACGAGGTCGACCTCGCCGGGGAAGTACCGGTACATGCCCGCGGCCGGTTCGAGCATGGCCTTGAGCAGCCCGGGCCGGTCGGTTCGCGGCGACCGCAGGATCTCGCGCATGGCGGGGTAGGTGTCGAGGACCGTGATCGTCATGTCCGGGGACGCTAGGCGTTCCACCGACTGGAAGTTCAAGCCCGCACGGCCGCGGCGGGCCCGCCGCGGCTTCCGCGTGGCGTCGAACTCGCTGATCACGCCGTGCAGGGCAGGCCCTTCCGCCGCGGTGACGTGCGGGGTGCCGGCTCAGGACGGCTTGGCGCCCACCGGGTCCGGCACGCCGGCGTCCACCTCGTCCGGCGCGGTCTCGTCCAGGAAGCCGCCGGACTGGTGGCGCCACAGCTTCGCGTACGAGCCGTCCGCGTCCAGCAGTTCGGCGTGCGTGCCCTGTTCCACGATCCCGCCCCGGTCCAGCACGACCAGCCGGTCCATCCGCACGACGGTGCTCAGCCGGTGCGCGACGACGAGCGCCGTGCGGCCCTCCATGAGCCGCCACAGCGCTTCCTGGACCAGCACCTCGCTCTCCGAGTCCAACGCGCTGGTCGCCTCGTCCAGCAGCAGGATCGGCGCGTCGCGCAGGATCGCGCGGGCCAGCGCGACCCGTTGCCGCTGCCCGCCGGACAGCTTGACCCCGCGTTCGCCGACCATCGTGTCGAACCCGTCGGGCAGCGCCTCCGCGAACTCCGTCACGTGGGCGGCGTGGGCGGCGCGCAGGATCTCGGCGTCGGTCGCGCCCGGTCGGGCGAAGGCGATGTTCTCCCGGAGCGTCCGGTGGAACATGGCCGGGTCCTGGGGCACGTACGCGACGAGGCCGCGCAGGTCCGCCTGGCGCAGGCGCGCGATGTCCTGGCCGCCGATGAGGATCCGACCCTCGTCGACGTCCATCAGCCGCAGCAGCAACCGGGTGAGCGTGGTCTTGCCGCCGCCGGAGCGGCCGACCAACCCGATCCGCGTGCCCGCCGGCACGTCCAGGTCCAAGCCGGTGAACAACGGCTTGTTGCCGCCGTGCGCGAACACCACGTGGTCGAACCGGACGCGGGAGTCCTCGACCTGCAGCGGCTCGGGTTCCTCCGGGTCGAGCACGGTCGGCTCGTCGAGCAGCAGTTCGGTGAACTGCGCGGCCTCGGTGAGCGCGCTCTCGACCCGCCGGTAGATCTGGTTGAACTCGAACATGATCCGCGTCGCGTTGGAGAAGTACGCGAACGTCACCACGATCGCCTCCACACCGAGCCCGCCGCTGACCCCGACGGCGACCGCGAGGCCGAGCGCGTTGGTCAGCACGGACAGCGGCGCGACCAGGGCGTCGATGCGCAGGTTGCCGTAGTCCCACGACCGCAGCGCCAGCACCCGGGTCTCGGCGGCCCGGGTCCGGTGCTCCGCGCTCTCGCGCTCCTCGGCGGCGAACGCCCGCACCGTCTCCATGTTCATCAACGTGTCGGCGACGTGGCCGGACAGCCGCGCGTAGGCGGCCTCCCGCTCGGCGACCAAGCGCTGGCGACGGCGGATGAGCGGCGCGACCACGAATCCCGTGACGACGATCAGGCCGAGCAGCACCAGGACGAGCAGGGGGTGGAAGCTCCACAGCACCACGCACGCGAAACCCAGCGGGATGAGGTTGGCGACGATCTTGAACGCCACCGTGTCGACGAACTCCTCGAAGCGCGACGCGAAGCTCAGCACGCGCTTGGTGAGGGAGCCCGCGAAGTTGTCGTGGAAGAACGCCGCGTCCTTGGCGAGCAGCGCGTCCATGCCCAGGACGGACAGGTGCTCGATCCCGCGTCCGTCGGTGCGGTTGAGGCAGTGCACGCCGATGCGCCACAGCAACTCGGCGAAGAGCATCAGACCCGCGAAGACCAGCAGGTACGGGAGCACGGTGGTGAAGCCGGTGTCGCCGCCCCGCGCGAGGTGACCCGCGAGCGCGCCGACCGCCAGCGGCGTCAGGTAGAGCAGGCAGGTGTTGCCCAGCGCGGGCAGCACGAGCGCGCCCGCGGCGAGCAACCGGTGCCGCCGCAACTCCCGCCCGTACAGGCGCAGGGCGAGCAGCACCGCGTTTTTTCGTTTGTTGACGGGTTTTCCGGACCTTGGCGCGGCCATCCGACTCCTTCCGGGGGGCACCTCGGAGTTGTCGATGTTGCCCCACCGGACCGGGTGACGGCGATCGATTAACGGCCACCTGTCCTGCCGGGCGCCCCGGAATTCCTTCTGTATCAACGGTTTTGCGGCCGATGCGAAATCCGGGGACCACCGCCCGCGCCGGGTGCCGGCACGGGCGGTGGCGGGATCAGCGGCGCGTGCAGCGGTAGCTCGACGCGACCGCGGGATCACCGTGCCCGCGGTACCGCGAGACCTGCGGGTACGCGCAGAGGTCGCGGGTCCGGCTGCCGTCGGCGGTCGCCGCGGGCAGGGTCGACGGCGCCCGGCCGTGCTCGACCCAGTCCACCAGCGCGCCGAGCGGGTTCGTCGGCGCCGGGCCCGAGCCGCCGCCGCAGTGCTCCACGCCGGGTGCGAGGAAGAGGCGGTAGAAGTCGTTCACGCGGTCGGCGCCGCCCAGCCGCCGTTCCACCCGGTCGCGGTAGGCGATCGTGCCGCCGGGCGGGATCAGCTGGTCGGCCGTGCCGACGAAGGTGAGGAGCTTCCCGCCCGCCCGGCGGAACCCGCCGAGGTCCGGGTCCGACGTGCCGATGACGTCGTCGTACTCGCGCACCGACTGGTGGAACAGCTCGGTGAACCGCTCGTAGGTGATGGTGGAGGTGTCGAACCCGGGCTGCTTGGCCAGGAAGCTCCGCACCCACGCGACGGCGACCGGGAACCCCGGTGCGGACGGCACGCCGTTCTCGTCGTGCTCCGTCCTGGCCAGCCAGGCGAAGTCCGCGCCCTTCGGCAGCCCCGACCACAGGCTCCGGCCGCGGGGGTCGGTCGGGCCGGCCCAGATCTTGCGCACGACCTCCGCGTCCTCGGCCGTCACGGTGACCTCCTCGCCGGCGCAGAGCACGGTGGCGCCCACCAGCGCGCGGGGGTCGTAGCCGCAGTCCGCCGGCTGGTCGGTGACGCCGTCGGTGACGCCGTCGTGCGGGTCGCAGGCCGCGATCGCCGCCCGGCGGAACGCGGTGAGGACGCAGTCGGCCGGGAAGTGGCGGTCGTTGTGCATCACGGTCTGCGGCCACAGGGTCGCGACCGCGAACCGCGTCCAGTCGACCGCCGGCGCGTTCGCCAGGACGCCGTCGAAGTCGCGCGGGTGGTCCTGCGCTTCCGCGTAGCCCTGCCGACCGCCGGTCGAGCAGCCGTTCCAGTACGAGTACGACACGGGGCGGCCGTAGAACGCCCGCGCCACCGCCTTGCCGATCACGGCGGACTCGTGCGCCGAGCGGGTCGCGAAGTTGGTCAGCAGCGTCGTGTCGACCTCGCCGCCGGTGGTCAGGGCCCAGCCGGTGTCCAGGGGGTTCGACGACACGCCTGCGTCGGTGGTCACGCCCGCGTAGCCGTCCTTGACCGCCTGGACCAGCGGCGCGCCGAAGTCGCCCGCGGCGTAGGCGCTGCCGCCGACGGCCTGCAGGCGACCGGTCCAGCCGGTGCCCGGCAGGGCCACCGCGACCGTGACGTGGTCGTTCCCGTCGTGGGTGAGGGTGACCGTGACCTGGCAGTACGGCGGCACGTCCGCGATCGGCGCGGGCGCGGAGAACGGCGTCTGCGGGAACGTGACGGTGCCGCCGGGGTGGTGCTCGGCCCGCACGGACTCGATCCGCGCGCCCGCCGGAGCGGAGACGGGGACCGGGGCGCACGTGGCGTCGCCGTCCGCCGTGCCCGCGGGTTCGGCGGACGCCGGCACCACGAGCAGGGCCGGCGCCAGGGCGGCCAAGACGAGTTTCGTCCAGAGTCTCATCGACTTCCTCAGTGGTTTCGTGACCCGGGAAATGGGGTCAGGAGCGCGCTCGCACGAGAGGTGCGAGCGGTGAGGGAGTCGTCGAGCCCGTGACCGGGCCCGTCCGAGTGACGACCGGAGCACCTTGGCACGGCTGTTCGCAACCTGTCAAGACGGTTATTGATTGGCGCACGTATTCGTCACCTGTCAGACTGGTTACGTGGAGCACGCCTTCCCCTGCGGGGACCCCGCGCTGGATTTCGCGGGCACCCTCCGGGCCCGCCGGAGCCCCGCGCCGCGCGACGTGCTGGGCACACCGCGCGCCCTCGACGCGTGGTTCGTCGAGGCCGGGGTGGCCGACACGGCGCCGGGCAGTGCCGCGGCCGACCTCGCTGCGGCGGTCGCCCTCCGCGAGTCGATCTACGTCCTGGTGCGGGGCCGGATCGTGGGGGAGCGCGACGACCCCGCGTCGGTCGACCTGCTCAACCGGGTGGCGGCCGTCCCGCCGGTGGTGCCCCGGCTCGTGCCGGACGGGCTGGTGCTCACGGCGACGCCGGAGCAGGCGCTGTCCTCCGTGGCCCGGCACGCGATCGGGATCCTCGGCGGCCCGGCGGCCGACCTCCTGAAGGAGTGCGGCCGCCCGGAGTGCACGCAGGTCTACGTCGACTCGTCGCGCGGCTTCCGCCGGGAGTGGTGCGCGATGGCCACGTGCGGCAACAAGATGAAGGCGCTGGCGCACCGCGCGCGGCTGCGCGGCAACCCGCCGCTGCGCCCGTCACGGCTGGCGGCCGGGTGATGCCACTGGCGGGGAGGGACGCCGAGCTGAAGGCCCTGGCCGAGCTGGTGGACGGTCCGGTGGGCCGTGGTGGCGTGCTCCTGCGCGGTGAAGCGGGTATCGGCAAGTCGGCGCTCGTGGCGGAAGCCGTCGCCGCGGCCTCGATCGCCGGGCTGCGCGTGCTGGTGACGACGGGGGCGGAGGCCGAGCGGAACCTCCCCTACGCCGGGCTGCACCAACTGCTGTACCCGGTGCGGGCGGGTGTGGCGGGGCTGCCCGGTCCGCAGCGGGACGCGCTGCGCACCGCCCTCGGGCTCGCCGACGGCCCGGAACCGGGCGCCTACCTCGTCGGTCTGGCCGCGTTGACCCTGCTGGCCGAGGAGTCAGGGCACCGGCCGCTGCTGGTCGTCGCCGAGGACGTGCACTGGCTCGACCGCGCGAGCCTCGACGTGCTCGCATTCGTGGCGCGCCGGATCGAGTCCGAGCCGGTCGTGCTGCTCGCGACGCTGCGGGACGGTGAGCCCTCGCCGTTGCTGGACGCCGGGTTGTGCCTGATGACCGTCGGTCGGCTGGCGGACGAGGTCGCGGCCGGTGTGCTGGACTCGGTCGCGCCCGGCCTCACGCCGGTGGCGCGGGAGCGGGTGCTGGCCCAGGCGGCGGGCAACCCGCTGGCGCTGGTCGAGCTGCCCGCGGTGGCGGAACCGGCCGGGCCGGACCCGGTGCTGCCGCTGACCGACCGGCTGCACCGCGCCTTCACCGCGCGGGTCGCCGCCCTGCCCGCGCCCACCCGCACCGCGCTGCTGGTGGCGGCGCTGAACCAGAGCGACCTGGTCCCCGAGACCCTGGAGGCCACCGGCCTGCTCCTGGGTTCGGCGGCCGGGTCGGAGGTGGTCGCCGCGGGTGGCGGGTCTCCGGTGGCCTCGGGTCTGCTGTCGGGTTCGGCGGCAGGGCCGGACGTGGTTGCGCCGGACGCGGGGTCGGCGGCAGGGCCGGGAACCCCCGCGCCGGGAACCCCCGCGCCGGGCACCCTCACGTCGGACATCCTCGCGCCCGCCATCGAGTCCCGGTTGATCGAGCTCGACGGCCCGGTGTCGACCTTCCGCCATCCCCTGATCCGCGCGGCCGTGCCCGCGGCGGCGACATTCGACGAACGCCGACAGGCGCACCTGGCGCTCGCCGAGACCCTCGTCGCCCACCCGGACCGCCGGGCCTGGCACCGGGCCGCCGCGACCTCCGGCACGGACGAGGACGTGGCGACCGAGCTGGAGCAGGCGGCCGAACGCGCCCAGCGCCGGGGTGGGCTCGCCGCCGCCGTGGCCGCGTTGGAGCGGGCGGCCCGGCTGAGCGGGTCGCGGTCCGGGCGGGCGGTCCGGCTGCTGCGCGCCGCCGAACTGGCGGTCGAGGTAGGCCGCCGCGACACCGCCGAACGGCTGGTGCGCGACGCACAGGCCCTGGACCTCACGCCGCGCCGGCGCGCCACCGCCGGCTGGGTGCTCAGCGGCTTCGAGGACGGCGTCCGCGAAGACGTCTCGCGCGTGGCGGAACTGGGCGGGCTGGCCGCCTCGGTCGCCGACGACGGCCAGGTCGACACCGCCGCCCGGATCCTGTGGGGCGCCGCCATGCGCTGCTTCTGGGTCGAACCGGGCCCGGACGCGCGCCGTTCGCTGCTGGAGGTCGCGGAGCGGCTGCCGGTCGGCGCGGACGAACCCGCCATGATCGCCATCACCGCCTACGTCGCGCCCTTCGAACAGGGCGACGCCGTGCTGGCCGAGCTGCGCGCCCTGGCTGGCGCCACCGGCACGGACCCGGAGGTCGACCGGTACCTGGGCAGCGCGTCCCTGCAAGTCGGCGCGTTCGACCTGGCGGCACGGTTCTCCGCCGCGGCGACGCCGGGGCTGCGTGCCCAAGGCCGCCTCGGGCTGCTGGCCAGGGCCCTGGCCGTGGAGGCGTGGTGCCGGACCCGGCTCGGCGACCTGACCTCGGCCGCGCCGGTCGCGGCCGAGGCGGCGAACCTCGCCCGGGAAACCCGGCAGCCGTTCATGCACGGGCTGGCCACGGCCGTCCAGGCGGAGATCGCCGCGCTGCGCGGTGACCACGGACGGGCCGCGGCGCTGGCCGGCGAGGCGGAACGGGTCGGCCTCGCCGCGGGCGCCCGCCCGGTGCTGGCCACCGTGCGGCTCGCGACCGGGATCTCGGCCTCGGGCGAGGGCCGCTTCGAGGACGCGTTCGCGGACCTGAGCCGGCTGCACGACCCCGCCGACCCGTCCTACCACCTGGCCCTGCGCGCCTACTGCCTCCCCGAGCTGACCGAGGCGGCCGTGCGGGCCGGCCGGACCGACGCCGCGCGGGACATCGTGCGCGACCTGGAGCCGACCGCCGCGTCGACACCCTCGCCGGCGCTGCACATCGGGCTGCGCTACGCGCGTGCCGTGCTGGCGCCCAACGACGAGGCGGAGCCGCTGTTCACGGCCGCGCTGCGCGCCGACCTGACCGGGTGGCCGGCCGAACGGGGCCGCCTGCACCTGGCGTTCGGCGAGTGGCTGCGCCGGCAACGGCGGGTGGTGGAGTCCCGGACGCACCTGCGCGCCGCCAGGGACACCTCCGACGCGCTCGGCCTGACCGCGTGGGGCGAACGGGCCCGCCGTGAGCTGCGCGGCGCGGGGGAGTCGAGCCCGAACCGGGACCCGGACGCGCGGGAGAGGCTGACACCGCACGAGTTGGGCATCGCGCGGCTGGCCGCCGAGGGCCTGACCAACCGGGAGATCGGGCAACGGCTGTTCCTGTCGCACCGGACCGTCGGCACCCACCTGCACCGGATCTTCCCGAAGCTGGGCGTGACCTCCCGCGCCGACCTGGGCGAGGCGCTCGACGCGCTGCGGTGACGTACACCGGCAGCGTCACCCGACGGTCGCGGCGGCCCGCGCGGCGCACCTAGCGTCGCCGTCGTCCACGGTGAGACGGCACAGGGAGCCGGAGATGATCAGCAGGAGAACGTTCGGCCGGGTGGTCGCGGCGGGCACGGTGGCGACGTCGTTGCCCGCAGCGGTCACGCCGACCGCCGCCGCGCTGGGCGGGCGAACCGGCGGCAACACCTCGCTCGGCCGGCTGAAGCACGTGCGGGCCGGTGTGCTCGACATCGCCTACGCCGAGTTCGGCCCCCGCACCGGCCAGGCCGTCGTGCTGCTGCACGGCTGGCCGTACGACGCGCACAGCTACGTCGACGTCGCGCCGCTGCTGGCCGCCGAGGGCTACCACGTCCTCGTGCCGTTCCTGCGCGGCTACGGCGAGACCACGTTCCTGTCGCCGCACACCGTCCGCAACGGCCAGCAGTCCGCGGTGGCGCTTGACGTCATCGCCTTCATGGACGCGCTGCGGATCGACAAGGGGGTGCTCGGCGGGTTCGACTGGGGCGCGCGGACGGTGGGCGTGGTGGCCGCGCTCTGGCCACAGCGCTGCAAGGCGATCGTCGCGGTGAGCGGGTACCTCGTCACGAACCTGGCGAAGAACCTGGAGCCGCTGCTGCCGGCGGCCGAGCGGAACTGGTGGTACCAGTACTACCTCGCCACCGAACGAGGCGTTCTCGGCTACCGCCGGAACCGGCACGAGTTCAACAAGCTGATCTGGCGGGACGCGTCGCCGCGGTGGGACTTCGACGACGCGACGTACGACCGCAGCGCGGCGTCGTTCGACAACCCCGACCACGTCGACATCGTGATCCACAACTACCGCTGGCGGCTGAGCCTGGCGCCCGGGGAGACCCGGTACGACCGCTACGAACGGCAACTCGCCACCGCGCCGGCCATCGCCGTGCCCGCGATCACGATCGGCAGCGACTTCGACGGCGCGGCGGCGGACGGCGCGTCCTACCGCGACAAGTTCACCGGCCGGTACGACCACCGGGTCTTCGAGGGCATCGGCCACAACGTCCCGCAGGAGGCGCCGCAGCCGTTCGCCCGGGCGGTCGTCGACGCCGACCACCTCTGAACGTCGACGCACGCGCCCGACCCCGGCCGGGCGCGTGCGTCCACTGTGGTCAGACGGCGGCGGCCTGGAGGGTGACCTCGATGTTGCCGCGGGTCGCCTTCGAGTACGGGCACACCTGGTGCGCGCCGTCGACCAGCTCCTCGGCGGTCGCCTGGTCGATGCCCGACGCCCTCAGGCGGAGCACGGCGCTGAGCTTGAACTCGCTCGCGACGGTGTCGTGGTGCAGCGTGATCTCCGCGACCACGGCGAGGTCCGTCGGGCGGACCTTCTTCGTTGCCGCCACCCGGCGCACCGCGCCGACGAAGCAGGACGCCCAGCCGGCGGCGAACAGCTGCTCCGGGTTCGTCGCGCCGCCCGCGCCGCCGAGCTCCTTCGGCACGGCGAGGGCGACGTCGAGCGCGCCGTCGTCGGAGGACGCACGGCCACCGTTGCGCCCTTCCGCGGTGGACGTGGCGACTGCGGTGTACGTGACTTCGGACATGGTTTCCTCTGCGTTCTCGGGATGTTCGTGCGGGGGAACCGCGGTGCTCGGACTTCACCGCAGCGCCCGGAGCGACACTAGGAACGCGGTGCGGTCCCCGGCGACCGTCGGACGACGTCATGCGTGTACGTCATCGATTTCTGTACTTGCGGGTACATTTTCGACTCGGCACCGTGGGCCGCATGGCATTGGACGAGTACTTCTTGTTGGGCCGTTCCGGGCTGCGCGTCAGCCGGCTGGCGCTGGGCACGATGAACTTCGGCACCGGCGGTTTCCACGCCGCGTACGGCAGGACCGAGGACGAGGCCCGGCCGATCTTCCGGCGCTACCTGGAGGCGGGCGGCAACTTCCTCGACACCGCGGACTTCTACACCGCGGGCGAGAGCGAGACGATCCTCGGCCGCCTCGTCGCCGAGGCGGGCGTGCGCGACCGGGTGGTGCTCACCACCAAGTTCACCAACAGCGTCGACCCCGGCGACCCGAACGCGGGCGGCAACGGCCGCAAGCACATGATCCGGGCGGTCGAGGCGTCGTTGCGGCGCCTGGGCACCGACTACGTCGACCTGTTCCTGCTGCACACGTGGGACCGGCTGACACCGGTCGACGAGGTGCTGCGCACGTTCGACGACCTGGCGCGGGCGGGCAAGATCCGCCACGCGGGGCTGTCCGACGTGCCCGCCTGGTACGCCGCGCGGGCGCAGACCCTCGCCGAGGCGCACTCGCTCACCCCGATGATCAGCCTCCAGCTGCCGTACTCGCTCATCGACCGGACCATCGAGGCCGAACACGTCCCGGTGGGGCAGGAGCTGGGGCTCGGCGTCACGGCGTGGAGCCCGCTCGGCGGCGGCTTCCTCACCGGCAAGTACCGCCACTCCGACGCCGGGCCGACCGGCGAGGGCAGGCTCGCGGGCGGCGGGTCGTCGTGGACCGACCGGCAGTGGGAGCTGCTGAAGGTGGTGGAGGCCGTGGCCGCCGAGCTGGGGGTGACGATGGCCCAGGTCGCGCTGAACTGGGTCGCGAACCGGCCCGGGATCGGCGCGGCCATCGTCGGCGCGAGCAGCGCGGAGCAGCTCGGCACGTCGGTGGCGGCGCTGGACTTCGAGCTGCCGGCGGAGCTGCGCGACCGGCTCGACCGGGCCAGTGCCGAGCCGCCGGCGTCGGTCTACCGGATGTTCACGCCGGACTACCAGGAGTGGCTGGTCAGCCCGGGGGTCAAGCTCGGCGACAAGCCGGCCGGCTACCGCCCGGTCGTGCGCAACTGGGCTCAGCGGTAGTCGCGCAGGTGGTCCAGGCACAGGTCCAGGGCGGATTCGAGGTGTTCGGCGGAGCCCGTCGACATCAGGATCGTCACCCCGCCCTGGATCGCCGCGATGACGGCGCCGGCCGTGCGGTGCGGGTCGACGCGGCGGCTGACCCGGCCGCTGTCCTGCATCTGCTCGATGCCGACCCGGACCTGGTGCTGCCACTGGGCGAGCAGCTGCCGGGTGACCGCCTGCGCCGCCGGGGTGTGCCTGCCGACCTCGGTGATCAGCACGCCGAGCGGGCAGTGCACGCCCTGCCTGCGGTAGCGCTCGACCACCACGTCCCGCCACCGCCGCCACGCCGCCCACGACGTGAGCTGCCCGAGGTGCGGCTGCTGGTCTTCGATCACCCGGTCGGCCTCCCAGTGGGCCACGGCCAGCAGGAGCTGTTCCTTGCCCTCGGGGAAGTAGTGGAACAGCTGGCTCTTGCCGGTGCCGCTGCGCCGCCCGACGTCCTCCAGAGTGGCCGCGTTGATGCCGCGCTCGCGGATCTCCGCGGCCATCGCCTCGACGATCCGCTGCCGGGTCGCGGCGCCCTTCTTCGTGAGCACGGGCCCTCCCTGGACTGTACCGAATGGTCCAGTATGGGCGGTGCGCGTCAGCTCTCGGACCGGGCCGCTCCCCGGAGCAGCACGCGCGCGTGCTCGCGGAAGGCGTCGGTGGCGGGGTGGGTCGCGCTCCGGGGCCAGACCACCCGCACCGCCACGGGGTCGGCGTCGGTGATCGGCACGTAGCGGACGCCGGGGTGCGGGTGGGTGTGCGCGGTCGCGTCCGTGGTGACCCCGACGGCGTCGCCGGTGGTGATCGCGGTGAGCCATTCGTCGGCGTTGGCCACGTCGAGCGCGTCGGGGCGGTGGTCGGCCGGCCACAGGTCGGTGCTGGTGCTGGTGGCGGTGGCGCAGATCGCGACGGGCCGGTCGGCGAGGTCGTCCAGCCGGACGGCGAGGGCTCGCGCGAACGGGTGATCTTCGGACACGGCGGCCACGCGTGGTTCGAGGTAGAGGTCGGCGGACGCCAGGTCGCGATCGGGGGCCGCCGGCGAGCGCACGAACGCCACGTCGATCTCGCCGCGCCGCAACGCGCCCTCGGGGTCGTCCGGCCGGAACACCCGCAGTTCCGCGTCCGGCCGGGCGTCGCGCCAACCGCGCAGCAACGGCACCGTGTGCCTGCCGAGCGCGGCCCAGGCGAACCCGACGCGCAGCGCCCTCGGCCCGGCCTTGACCTCGGCCAGCGCGTCATCCACCTGGGTGAGGATGCGGTTGGCGTGCGCCAGCAGTCGCACGCCGGCCTCGGTCAGCGCCAGGCTGCGGGTCGTGCGCTCGACCAGCCTGGTGCCGAGCCTGCTCTCCAACTGCTCCAACGTGCGGGACAGCGCGGGCTGGCTGACGTGCAGCACGGCCGCGGCGCCGGTGATCGTGCGCTCGTTGCCGATCGCCGCGAACGCCCGCAGGTGCCGCAACTCCACATTCATAACCGTGGAGCATAAGTGCTGCGCATTCGGCATTTCACGGACGGTGCGGATCGGCTCTAGCGTGATCGCCATGAAGATTGTCCTCATCGGCGCCGGCGGCACGCTCGGCACGGCCGTCCACAGCGCCCTCACCGAACGCGGCCACGACGTCGTCACTGTCGGGCGCTCCGGCGGCGACCTGCGCCACGACGTCAGCGACCCGGCGCAGGTCGCCGAGATGTACGAGCGGGCGGGCCGGGTCGACGCGGTCGTGAGCGCGGCGGGCGACGTGCCGTGGAAGCCGGTCACCGAGATGACCGCGCAGGACTACCTGGACGCGTTCCGGGGGAAGGTGCTGAGCCAGGTCGAGCTCGTCCGGCAGGGCGTCGGCCGGATCGCGGAACGGGGTTCGTTCACGCTCATCACCGGCGTGCTGGCGCGCGAGCCCGTGCCGACCGGCAGCGCGGCTTCCCTGGCGAACGGCGCGGTCGAGGCGTTCGTGCGGGCGGCGGCGATCGAGATCGCGCCGCAGCGCGTGAACGCCGTCAGCCCGACCGTGTTCACCGAGAGCCTCGACGCCTACGGCGACTTCTTCCCCGGCATGGAGTCGGTCGACCTGGCCAAGGTCGCCCGGGCCTACGTCCGGTCGGTCGAGGGCGCGCAGACGGGGCAGGTCTACGAGCTGTAGGCGCGTCCGGCGAATCCCGCGTGCGATCATATGCGCGGGATGGACGACCGCAATGCCGCCGACGAGGTCGACAGCGTGCTCACCGCGCTGGTCGATCCGACGCGCCGTCAGCTGCTCGACCTGCTCGCGGCGCAGGGTGAGACCACGGCGACGAAGCTGGCCGAGCAGCTGCCCGTGTCACGGCAGGCGGTGGTGAAGCACCTCGCCGTGCTGGACGCCGCCGGGCTCGTCTCGGGCGGTCGGGTGGGGCGTGAGGTGCGCTACTCGGTGCGACCCGCGGCACTCGACGCGACGGCTCGGTGGATGGCCTCGCTGGCCGCCGACTGGGACCGGCGGCTGGCGGCGATCAAGCGCATCGCGGAGGCGGCGGACCGGGACGCCCCGTAGGGCTCGACCCTCGACGCGGTGTGGGGGCGCTGGTTTCGCAGAGCTGCGCGGTGGTGTGCAGGGCGCGTGGCGCGGTGGCGCTGGATTGGCTGAGCTGCGCGGTGGTGCAGGGCGCGTGGTGCGGCCGGGTGGTGGCGTTGGCCGTGCGAGGTGGTGTGGTTGCGGTCGGGAGGGTCCTAGTACACGACGTGCTTGCCGCCGTCCACGATGATCGCCTCGCCGGTCACCAGGTCCATCGCCAGCAGCCCCAGCACGGCCTGCGCCACGTGCCCGGGATCGGCGGTGCGGCTCAGCGGCACGGTTCGCCGTTCGGCCGCCGCCCGTTCGGCGAACCCCGCCTCGCCGTGCAGCGACGTCTGCCACCGGGTCGTCACGGTGCCCGGCGCGACGGCGTTGACCCGCACGTCCGGCGCGAGGGCCACGGCGAGGTTGCGGGTCAGTTGCAGCAGCCCCGCCTTGCTCACGCCGTAGGCGAGGGACGACCCGCCGGCCCGGTAGCCGGAGATGGACGCGACGTTGACCACCGCGCCGCGGGCCACCCGCAGGTCCTCGGCGAACGCACGCGTGACGCGGAGCGTGCCGACCACGTTGACGTCGAGCACGTGGTGGAACACCTCGTCGGTCAGGGCGTCGAGGTCCGCGTGCGGCACGGCCTTCGTCGTGCCCGCGTTGTTGACCAGCACGTCGACCCGGTCGAACCGGGCGCGCACCCGTTCGGCGGTCGAGCGCACCTGGCCGTCGTCGGCCACGTCGACTCGCTCGGCCACGGCCTCGCACCCGGCGGCGGTCAGCTCGGCCACGGCGGACTCGGCGTCGGCGGAGGACCGCGAGTAAGTCACCACGACCGCCCGGCAGCCCGCACGGGCCAGCGCCAGGGCCGTGGCGCGGCCGATCCCGGTGCCGCCGCCGGTCACCACGGCGACGGTGTCGTGCAGGTCCATTCAGATCCTCCCGATCCCGCGCAGGGTGGCCACCACCCCGTCCTGGTCGATCCGGCGCACCGCGTCCGCCAGCAGCGCGCGGAACACGCGCGACTCGCGCAGCGGCAGCGGCAAGGTGAGCACCGGGAAGTCCTGCTGGTGCAGGAAACCGGCGACGGCCAGGCAGATCAGGCGCGGCTCGATGCCCAGCACCAGCAGGTCGACCGCCGGGTCGAGCAGGCGTTGGGGCAGCTTGCGCAGCGCGTCGCCGGCGATCTGGTCCAGCCGGTGGGTGATCCGCGGGTTGGCCAGCCGGGTCAGCAGCGCCTCGACCTCCCGCTCGCCCGGGCACCGGCCGAACCGGCGCAACGACGGTCCCGTCTCGGTGCGCAGCAGGCGTTCGGCGAAGTGCGCGAGCTCGGGGCGGCCCAACGCGTCGGCGGTGCTCGTGCAGCCGGCCAGCAGGCCGAGGTGGGCGAGCGCCGAGTGCGTGCCGTTGACCAGCCGCAGCTTCGCGGCCTGGTGCGGCGCGATGTCGGCCACCAGCTCCGCGCCGACCTCGTCCCAGGCGGGACGCCCGGCGGCGAAGTCGTCCTCCACCACCCACCGGCGGTGCGGTTCGCCGACCACCGCGGCCCGGTCCTCCAAGCCGAGGACCTCGGACACGCGGGCGAAGTCGGCGTCCGTGGTGGCGGGCACGATCTGGTCCACCACGCTGGACGGGAACCGCACGTGCCCGTCGACCCACTCGGCGAGGTCGCCCTCCCCGCGCCGGGCGCAGAACTCCCGCACCAGGCGCGCGACCAGGCGGCCGTTGTCGGGCAGGTTGTCGCACGAGAGGACGGTGAGCCCGGGGTGCCCGCGAGCACGGCGACGGCGCAGGCCGGCGACCACCTGCCCCACGGGGGTGCGCGGCGGCCCGCCCGCGAGGTCGGCCGCCACGTCCGGGTCGTCCGTGCGCAGCCGCCCGGTGACCGGGTCGTGCCGGTAGCCGGCCTCGGTGACGGTCAGCGTCACCACGCGGGTGTCCGGTTCGGACAGCACGGCCGTCAGCCGATCCGGCTGCTCCACGGCCAGCAGCGCCTCGCGCACGCTCCCGACCACGCGCAGCCGGTCGTCCTCGGGGCCGCGCTCGGTGACGGTGAACAGGTGGTCCTGCTCGACCAGCGCGTCGACCAGCCGCCCGTTGCGCTGCGCCACGGCGCAGATGCCCCACGGCCCGGGCTCGACCCGCATCGCCTCCTGCGTCAGCACCGCCTGGTGGGCGCGGTGGAACGCGCCCAGTCCGATGTGGACGATGCCGACCGGCGCGCTCGGCAGGTCGGCCGCCAGCCACCCGGGCAGCCGGGCCGTCGACAGGCGGGGATGGGTCACCTCGGCGCCACCCCGGCGGTGTCGACGGCGGCGATGTCGACGTCCTTGCCCTCCGCCGAGAACAGGAACGCCACGAACGACACCACGGCGGTGCCGATCATCCACAGCGCGACCGGCCACCCCTGCCCGTCCGCCCGCGCGACCAGGGCGGCGGCCACCAGCGGCGAGAACCCGGCCAGCGCCGCGCCGATCTCGCGGGACGCGGCGAACCCGGTGTAGCGGACGCGCGCGCCGAACAGCTCGGCGTAGAACGCGGGCTGCACCGCGATCATCGGCGCCAGGCCGAACGCCGTCGCCACCACCAGCGCCACCCAGATCAGCACCGGTTCGCGCGTGTCGAGCAGCAGGAAGAACGGGAACGCGAACGCCGCCGTGAACACCACGCTGAACAGGTTGAGCGGTCGCCGCCCGATCCGGTCGGACAACGCGCCGTACACCGGTTGCAGCACGATCACGACCACGCCGAACACCACCACGCCGGTGAGCCCGACCCAGCGCGGCAGCGCCAGCGACTTTGTGATGTAGGCGAGGCTGTAGGTGGCGTAGATGTAGACGATCGCGGTGTCGCAGATGTGGGCGCCGATGCCGATCAGGAAGTTGCGCGGGTAGCGGCGCAGCGCGTCGGACACGGGCAGCTTCACCGTGGTCCGCTGCCGGGCCATGCGCTGGAACACCGGCGACTCGTCGACCCGCAGCCGCACGTACAGCGCGACCGCGATCAGCGCGAAGCTGAACCAGAACGGGATGCGCCACGCCCAGTCCAGCACCGTCTGCCGGGGCAGCGTCTCGACCAGCAGGAACACCACCGTGCCCGACAGCAGGCCGAGCTGGACCCCGGTCTGCGCGAACGACGTGAAGAAGCCGCGCCTGCGCGGCGGGGCGTGCTCGGCCAGCAGCGTGGACGCGCCGCCGAACTCCGCGCCCGCGCCGAGGCCCTGGCACATCCGCAGCACGGTCAGCAGGATCGGCGCGGCGATGCCGATGGAGTCGTAGGTCGGCAGCAGGCCGATCAACCCGGTCGACACGCCCATGACCAGCGTCGTGACCACCAGCGTCGACCGGCGGCCGATGCGATCGCCGAGGTGGCCGAACACGAAGCCGCCCAGCGGCCGGACCGCGAAGCCGACGCCGAAGGTCGCGAACCCCACGACCACACCCGTCGCCGGGTCCTCGGTGACGAAGAACAGCTCGTTGAACACCAGCGTCACGGCGAAGCCGTAGATGAAGAAGTCGTACCACTCCAACGCGGTGCCGACCACGGACGCGCCGACGACGCGGCGCAGTCGCCCGCCGCCGGCGGGGTCTTCGCGCACCGCGTCGTGCTCGGCCGCGGTGCGGTCGGCGGCTCCGGTCATGTCGTTCCCTCCTTTGCCGTGAGCAGGCCGTGCAGCTCGCGCCAGGTCTCCTCGGTCATCGGGATGCCGTCGCGCAACCGGGCGCGACGGGTGCGTGCCTCCGGTTCGCCCGGCACCAGCACCTCGCCGCCGCCCTGGGCGGGCGGGGTGCCGACCAGTTCGCGGCAGAACAGCTCCGCCTGCTCGCGAAACCGCTCCACCGGGGTGAGCGAGCCGATGTCGACGGCCACCAGCACTGTGCCGAACCCGCCGCGGTAGCCCGGCAGGCTGCCGATGCCCATGCCGGTGAGCAGGCCGCCCACCACCTCGATCAGCACGCTCAGGCCGTAGCCCTTGTGCCCGCCGAACGGCAGCAGCGCGCCGCCCGCGTAGAAGTCGCCGGGATCGGTGGTCGGTCGGCCGTCCGGGTCGAGCACCAGGCCCTCGGGCACCCGCTCACCGCGGTCGCGGGCCACCGCCAGCTTGCCCTCGGCCACGCCGGACGTGGCCCAGTCGACCACGATCGGCGGGCGGTCCGCCGCACGGGGCGCGGCCCAGGCGAGCGGGTTGGTGCCCAGTCGCCGTTCCCGGCCGCCGTAGGGCGCGACGGTGGCGTCGGCGTTGCCGAACGCGAGCGCGACCAGGTCGTGCTCGGCCAGGAAGCCGACGTACTCGCCCAGCCTGCCGACGTGGTTGCAGTCCTGGATCACCGCGACGCCGCTGCCGTGCGTGCGGGTCAGGGCGCGCAGCTCGCGGGCCGCGACACCGGCCGCGACCCGGCCGAGCGCGCCGTTGCCGCGGACCACGACCGTGCCCGGACGCGGGTGGTCGACGCCGGGGCGGGCGCGCGGGTCGATCCGGCCGTCGCGGATGCGGGCCACGTAGTCGACGAGCCTGCGCACGCCGTGCGAGTCGTGGCCGGTCAGGTTCGACTCCACCAGCGAGCCCGCGACCGCCTTGGCGTCGACGAGGTTCGTGCCGGCGTCGAGCAGGATCCGGACCGCGAGCTTGGTGAGCTCGCTCGACGTGACCTTCATGCGTTCCGCCTGACGGAATGCGGTTCCATCGACATGGCTCCACCATGACATGGCTCGCCCCGCCTTGTGAAGGCGGTCACAGGGTGATTCGGTTCAGTCGGCGCCCAACGCGCGCGAGACCTCGGCGGCGGCGCGCACGACCAGCTGCGGCAGGTCCCGGGGCGCCTCGGCGAGGTCGACCAGCGACGCCGCCGACAGCCCGCCGACCACCTCACCGGTGTGGTTGACCACGGCCGCGCCGACCGCGCGCACGCCCGCCTCGTTCTCCTCGTGGTCCTCGGCGTAACCGCGTGCGCGGACCTCGGCCAGCTCGGCGAGCAGGGCGCGTTCGTCGGTGATGGTGCGCTCGGTGCGTGCGGGCAGGCCGGTGCGGCGGGCCAGGGCCCGGACCTCGTCGTCGGGCAGGGCGGCCAGGATCGCCTTGCCGATGGACGTGCAGTGCAGGCGCAGGCTCATGCCGACGCGGGAGGCCAGGTGGTAGGGCCGGGCTCCCTCCACCTTGGCCACGTACACCGCCTCGTCGCCGGACAGCAGTGCGAAGTGGACCGTCCACCCGGTCCGCTCCTGGAGGTCGCGCAGCGTCGGGCGGACGTGCTCGGCGACGTCGAGGCGCTGGAGGAACCGGCCCGCGAGGCTGAGGATGCGCGGGCCGCCGAGGTAGCCGCCCCGACCGTCGGCCCGCGCGAAACCGCGCTGGACGAGGGTCTGCAGGATCCGGTGCACGGTGGGCTTCGGCAGGCCGGAGGCGTCGGCGATGTCGGCGATGCGCGAGTGGTCGGCGAGCGCTTCCAGGACGCTCAGCGTCTTCTCGGCCGCGGACAGCGGTGCGTCGCCACTCATGGCCTCAATGTAGGCCAGGTTCGATCACCACGACCGGCGCGCGCGGATCAGCGGTGGCTCTTGCGCGGCGTGACGACCGTGGTCAGGCCGTCGAGGAGGCGTTCGAGGCCGAAGTCGAACAGGGACTCGAGGTCGACGTCCGCGCCCGGCTCGGTGACCCGCGCGAGGTGCGCGATCAGCGGGCCGTCGACGGCGAGGCGGGCCGTCATCCACTGCTTGCTGGTCATCCCGGTGTCCAGCTCCGCGCCGGCCTCGCTCTCGATGTTCAGCGCCGTGCCGCGCACGTGGTTGACCACGGCGGCGTAGACGTGCAGGCGGGTGCGCTCGTCCAGCCCGAGGCCGTCGAGCGCCCGCAACGTCCA
Source organism: Actinosynnema sp. NPDC002837 (assembly GCF_040295345.1). Lineage (NCBI taxonomy): Bacteria > Bacillati > Actinomycetota > Actinomycetes > Pseudonocardiales > Pseudonocardiaceae > Actinosynnema > Actinosynnema sp. NPDC002837. The sequence continues at coordinate 10,974 of NZ_JBEOVG010000088.1, read as the reverse complement.
CTCCGCGTACGCGAGCAGTCCCGGCAGCGTGGCCGGCCGGACGATCGACACCAGTCGCGGCAGCCAGGGGTGGCGTTGGTAGGCCGCCCACTGGAGCCGGGCGGCGACCCGCAGGTGGGCCCGCCACCCCGGCGGCGGCCGCGGGTACTCGATCTCCGCGAACGCGGCGTCGGCGACGAGCTGGGGGAGGTCGGCGTCGAAGTGCTCGCGCAGGGTCACGGTGGCGACGCCGAGCTTGGCCGCGACCGCCCGGGGGGACAGCGCGGCCAGGCCGTCGGCGTCGGCGATGCCCATGGCCACCCGGACGACGCGGTCGCGGTCCAGACCGCCCGCCGACCGCGACGGCAGCCTGCGCCGGGCCACCACCGCGCCGACGCGGGACGTCGACTCGATGGCGCCCGCCTGCTTGAGCGCGGCCAGCGCCTTGGTCGCGGTGGCCATGGCGACGCCCCACTCGCGCATGATCGCCCTGGTGGTGGGGACCGGGTCGCCGGGCCGCAGCTCGCCGTCCGCGATGCGCCGTTCGACCTCGGCGACGATCCGGAGGTACGGCGGCGGCTCGTTCACGGCGTCATCGTGCCAGGCTTCAGTGCTCGGGCAACCAGTTGCCGTGCAGGCCGAGCGGCACCCTGGCCGGGAGGTGCACGCGGGCCACGGGTTCGCCGGTGAAGTCCTGGGCCGAGAGGATCACGAGGTCGCTCGCGCCGCGATCGGGGTTGTGGACGTAGGTGAGCAGGTAGCCGTCGTCCTCGCCCTGGCCCGTGGCGGCGAACACGGCCTCGCCGACCGCCTCGTGCCGGCCGAACCCGTGCACCTCGGACGTGCCCCGGTGCAGGTCGTGCTTGACCAGGGCGTTGGTGAAGGCGTCGTCGGACGGCGTGCCCTCGGGCGTGAACGGGATGCCGTACAGGGCGGTCGCGGCGCAGTAGCCGTACCGGTGCGGGCGGGTGGCGCGGGCTTCGGCGACCCGCGGGAAGTCCTGCGGCCGGTCGTCGAGGCGGCGCTGGTCGACCCGGTCCGGGGTGATCGTCCAGCGGTCCAGCGCGGGCCGGATCGCGCCGGGGTCGGCCGGGTCGAACGGACCTTCGGCCGTGACGACGTCGACCACGACCGCGTCACCGTCGTCGTAGGCGTTGAGCGTGTGGCTGACGTGCACCGGGTCGATATCGAGCCAGCGCACGTCGCCGCCGGTCCGCGGCATGACGCCGACCCGGGTCGGGTGCTCCGGGAGCCAGCGGCACTCGAACCCGTCGAAGCCGATCGGCGTGTCCCAGAGGACGACGTGGTTCTCGGTGAGCGCGAAGTCGTGCATGAACGGCGTCCGCGTCAGGGGGACGGTGGTGGTCCGCACGACGTGCCCGTCCGCGTTGATGACGATGTGCTGGACGAACTCGTGCCCGGGCATGTACGAGAGCGAGTGCAGTTCGCCGGTGAGCGGGTCGTGCTTCGAGTGCGCGCCCGCGGTGAAGCCCTCGACCGTCGCACCGAGCGCGCACACGCCGACGGTGTTGAGCTCGGCGTCCAGCTCGGCGGGCGGCAGGCCGCCCTCGGCCAGGGCGAACGTCCGCCGGGCGTGCTCGAACACGTGCACCATCGGCGCGAAGCCCGGCGTGCGGACGAAGCGGTTGCGGTACCACTCGGCCCGGCCGTCGCGCAGCCGCACGCCGTGCACCATGCCCTGCCCCATGCCCCACAGGTGCACGGCGGGGTCCTCGACGCCCAACGGGTTGGGCCCGTTGCGCAGGTAACGGCCGTCGAGCTCGGCCGGGATCCGCCCGGTGACGGCGAGGTCGTGCGCGGTGATCTCTTCGGTGACCGGGGCGAAAGGCCCCTCCAGGTACTTCATGTGAAAACCGTATGCGGGAGATCGGCCGGACTTCTCGCGATGACGGCAAATGACCTGCTGTGCACTAGTGCAACCGCACGAACGGGTCGGGGCCCCGTGTGGCCCATCACCTCTGAATACGAAATGTGCGGCGAACTTCGGTATTTCGACTTCGGTCGTCCACTCGTCATTACCGCGAATGGTCGTCCCGGTCCGATTCGGCTTCCTGCTCTACTTGCCGAATGATCACACGAAGATTCTCGATGGTCGCCGTCGCGGTGTTGACCGCGGTCGGATCCGTGCTCTTCCCGACGGTTCCGGCCACGGCCTCGATCTCGGCGTCGGCCGTCACCACCATCGTCAACCGGGCCGGCGGCATGTGCCTCGACGTGCCGGGCGGCTCATTGGACAACAAGAAGCCGGTGCAGACCTACCACTGCAACGGCGGCGCGAACCAGCAGTGGGAGTACCTCCCGAGCACCATGCCCGGTTACGGCCAGTTCAGGAACGTCGCCAGTCAGAAATGCCTCGACGTGCGCGGCGCGAGCACGGACCCGGGCGCGACGATCCAGCAGTACATCTGCATGGACGTGCCGAACCAGAAGTGGAACTTCGACCCGTCGTCCGGTTACCTGAGGGCGTTGCACAGCGGCGGGTGCGCGGCGGCGGAGCATTTGCAGTACAAGGCTCCCGTCAGTCAGCACCCGTGCAATCCGTCGTACTTCGTGTTCACCCTCTGGTACGTCTCGATCTGATCTTCCGACCCCTGGCCCGCCCGATGGCGCGTGACGTCATCGGGCGGGCTCGGCTTGTTCGAACGTGTTCGGCGATCGACCCGATCGGTCCTGCTGCGGGGAGGAGTCGCGTGAAGCGCTTGGTGAGGCCGTTGCTGCGCCGGTTGGGGACGGAACGGGGAGTGCGGCGCCTGGCGTGGGTGCCGGTGGGCTCCAGCTACTACTGACCGATGTCGTTCGGTCCGATCCACCGACTGGGGTGGCGGGGATGCGGGCGCTGCACCGGCGGTGCGTGCGGAAGCCCGTCTTCCGCACGCTCGCCGGCAGGCGGCGGTCTGCGAGCCCGGGTTGGCCAGGCGGGCGCTGGTCGACGCCGACGCGCGACTGGAGCACGTGCCCGCGTTCTGGCGTCCCGGCGGCGTTCCGCTGCCTGCGCCGGTGTGCGCCGCGCTGAACCGGTGGGTGCGCGCGAGCCTGGTGGCCGAGGATCCCAAGTCCATGGCCGCGGTCGCCCTGAGCCCGGGCCCGACCTCCGCCACGAGCGGTGCGCGGGCCTAACGGGACTGGAGGGCGTCCACGGCGACGGCCTGCGCGATGACCGCACGGCGGTCGATGTAGGGGTCGGTGATCCGGATCAGGTAGTGGTCGCGGACCCACGTCTTCTTGTCCACGCTGAACACCGGCTGACCGTCGCGGGCGAAGTCGAAGTGGTAGCGGAACGGGAACGGGATGTTGTTCACCAGCGGCAGGAAGCCCCAGAGGCGGCGCAGGACGGCGAGGCCGTGGTTGCGCTCGCGGCCCGTGGTGGTCGGCGCGTTCGGCTGGTCGAGGTGCCAGGTCGAGTTGATCAGGGACTTGCCGAAGTCCTTGCGGAACAGCGCGATGGACTGCCCGGCGCCGTCGATCACGTCGTAGCCGCTGCCGAGGTCGATCACCTTGCGCGCGCGGAAGCCCGCGAGCACCTGGCTCTTGCTGGAGTCGGTGTAGATGGTCACCTGCTCCTTGAACGCCATCCGCTTCTGCTCGACGAACGCCACCAGCGGACCGGGCTCGCCGCCGTTGTCGGCGAAGACCTCGTAGCGGTTCACCATCAAGGTGACCTTCTGGTGCATGTGCAGCACGTTCGTGGCCTGCGTGAGCATGGGCGTTCCCCCTGGGCTTCGGTGAGCCCGAAGTTTGTCACCCGACCGTGTGAAGATCACCACAGGGGCCGGGTGACGGGCCGGGCGCGCGGCCCGGCCCGCCGTCCGAGGTCAGGCGGCCTGCGCCTGGTTGTAGAGGTTCTGGGCGTCGGCGCCGAAGTACGGGCCGAACATCCAGTTCGGGAACAGGTTGATCTTGTAGCTGTTGACGGAGTTGACCGTGCCGACGCCGGTCGCCTCGGAGAACGCGCGGAACCAGGGGCCGCCGCTGGCGCCACCGGTCATGTTGCACGTCATGCCGATGCCGTCGCTGAGGAAGGCGTTGAACGTCCGACCGCTGCAGTAGACGAGCTTCGTGCCGTCGTACGGCGCGGCGGCGGGGTAGCCGAACGCGTAGGTGTTGTCGGCGCGCGGCAGGTTGAACGCGATGCCCTGCGCGCCCACGACGTCGGTGAGGGACTGGCCGTTCAGCTGCCCGACGACGATGGCGCCGATGTCGTAGTTGATGTCCTCGCTCGCGTGCCACTGGGGGGTGGCGAAGGTGGCACGTGCGTTCCACGTGCCGTACGGGGCGTTCCCGTTGTCGTAGGCCGGGACGAACGCGACGTTGGTGTGGTAGGCGCCGTCGAGCTTCACGCAGTGCCCGGCCGTGACGACCGTGCTCTTGTTGGCGCTGGTGACGGCGTTGCCGCTGCACGAGGCGTTGCGGCCCTGGTAGGTGAAGAACACCCGGCCCGCGGTCCGCACGACCGCGCCGCCGCCGGTCCACGCGCTGCCGCCGTTGGGGAAGGCCAGCGGTGCGATGGTGGTCGGCTCGCCGGCCGGGACGGTGGAGCGCAGCGCGGAGGGGGCCGTGGTGCGGAGGTCGAGCGGAACGGCGGCGCGCATCCGTTCCGGTGTCCAGTAGGAGCCTGGTGCGGGGGCGGACTGCGCCGCCGGGACGGTGATCACCGACAAGGCCAGTGCGCTCGCCAGGGTGACCAGTCGTTTCACAGCACGGTTCATGATCTTCCACCTTTCGTGGGTCGATCAATGGCAGGGACCGTGTGGTGAAAGTTACTCAGCGCAACGCCCGGGCGTCTCCGGCGAACGGGTGAGAACCGGCCGGCTCCGCCCCCCGCCGGCGTCGTGGGACACGCCCGGCGTGGCCCGAGGTGGGCACGGCTTGACCTTCCAGCGGGTGGAGCTCGTACGGTCCCGTCCATGACCCGCTGCTCCGAGTGCGGTGCGCCCGCCCGTCCGCACTCGTGCGAGGAGCTGTTCCACGTCGTGCTGGCGCTCGACCACTCCCGGCGCGCCCCGTGGGGACCGCTGCACGGCGTCACCGTGTCGTGCTTCCTGCTCCAGCACCCCGGCCGCCTGCCGGAGCGGGACCGGGCCCGTCCGTGGGCGACCCTGCACGTCTACCTGGACGGCGGCCTGACCGCGGTCACCCGGTTCGCCGAAGCGATGCGCCGCGCCAACTCCCGGCACGGCAGCGGGCTCGCGGACGTCGTGGCCGGCGTGCCGGTCGCACCGCTCGGCCCGACGCCGAGGGCCTTCGAGGTGACCATCGACGACGTCGCCGTGGACGGCACGTTCCCCGCCACCGGCTTCCCGGACCGGGTCGGCGCCTGGACCGCGGCCACCGTCGCGGCCTGGCGGCGCTGACCCCGAAGGCGTCGCGTTTGTGGTCGGCGGGGAAGGGGCACCTGAGGGTGTCCTGTGTCCCCGCCGGAGGGTGGTAGCGGTGTCGCTTCCTGGCTGTGGCGAGCTCCTGGCCGGTCGGTACGAGTTGGCCGGCACGTTGGGCGTCGGCGGCATGGCCGAGGTGCGCCGCGCGTGGGACGCGGTGCTGCGGCGGGACGTCGCGGTCAAGTTGTTCGACACCACCGCGGACGCGGACGCGGGGCGGCGGTTCGACAACGAGGCCCGGACGCTCGCCGCGTTGTCGCACCCCGGGCTGGTCTCCGTGTACGACGCCGGCCACGCCGACGGCACGGCGTTCGTCGTGCTGCGGCTGATCGAGGGCCGCACCCTGCGTGATCGGATCGCCGACGGACCGCTGTCGGTGACCGAGGTGCGGGAGTTGGGCGCACAGTTGGCCGACGCGTTGGCCTACGTGCACGAGCAGGGCGTGGTGCACCGGGACGTCAAGCCGTCCAACATCCTGCTCGACCACGACGGCACGCCCTACCTGGCCGACTTCGGGCTGGCGCACCTGGCCGACACCACCCGCTTCACCCGAACCGACCAGATGGTCGGCACGGCCGCCTACCTGGCGCCGGAACAGGTGCGCGGCAGCGAGATCGGACCGGCCGCCGACGTGTACTCGTTCGGGTTGGTGCTGCTGGAGTGCCTGACCGGTCGCCGCGAGTACCCGGGCGGTGACGTCGAGTCGGCCGTGGCCCGGCTGCACCGCCCGCCGGCCGTGCCCGACGACCTGCCCGCCGACCTGGTGCGCCTGCTGTCGTTGACCACCGCGCTGTCGACTCGTCGCCGGCCCACCGCCGACGAGTGCGCCCGCGTGCTGCGGGGCCGCCCCGGCGACGACCCGACCGTCGCCACCGCCGCGCCCGGCTCACGTCGGCAGTTGACGGCGCTCGTCGCGTCGGCGGCCGGGCTGGTCGGCGCGCTCGGCATCGCCTGGGCGGTGTCGCCCGGACCTTCACCGGCCACGTCCGCGCCCGTGGAGCCCGCGCCGCAAGCCGTCGTCCAGGACACGACCACGCCGCCGGACCAGCCGGTGACCGGCACGACGACGAGCACGACGACACCGGTAATCGAGGAGCGGCCCGTCGCCGGTCCGAAGGTGGGACCCGCGCCCGGCCAGGCCAAGGACGGGAAGGGGAAGTCGTCCGGCAAGGCAGGGAAGGGCAAACCCTGAGCGGGCGCACCCGCCGCGCCGGATCCGATCACGTGCGTGGAACCCTGTGGCGTTGATCCGCGTCGGTCCTGCAGTGGCGGCGTGGCGGAGCCGGGGGAGTCATGGCGGAGGAGTTCGGGCCCTATCGGGTCGGCGAGCTGTTGGGGCGCGGCGGCATGGGCGAGGTGCACCGGGCCCACGACACGGCGCACGACCGCGTGGTGGCGTTGAAGCGGCTCTCCGCCGAGCACAACGACGACGAGGACTTCCGCGCCCGGTTCCGGCGCGAGTCGCGGATCGCGGCACGGCTGCGTGAACCGCACGTCATCCCGATCCACGCCTACGGCGAGATCGACGGCCGGCTCTACCTGGACATGCGGTTGGTTGAGGGGCGCGACCTGGCGGCGGTCGTCGCGGACGGGCCGCTCGACCCGGCGCGGGCGGTGCGGATCGTCGCCCAGGTCGCCGGCGCGCTCGACGCCGCGCACGCGGACGGCCTGGTGCACCGGGACGTCAAGCCGTCGAACATCCTCGTCACGCCGGACGACTTCGTGTACCTGGTCGACTTCGGCATCGCCCGCAGCGTCCTGCCCGCCGGCACGCACCTGACCGCGTCCGGCGCGGTGATCGGGACCCTGGACTACCTCGCGCCCGAGCGGTTCGGCGACGGGCAGGTGGACGGCCGCGCGGACGTCTACGCCCTGGCCTGCGTGCTGCACGCGTGCGTCACGGGCAACCGGCCGTTCGAGGCGGACAGCGCCGCCGCCCTGCTCTGGGCGCACCTCCAGCAGCCACCGCCCGCCGCCTCCGCCGCCAACCCCGCCGTGCCGCGCGCGTTGGACGGGGTGATCGGGCGCGGCATGGCCAAGGACCCGGCGCAGCGCTTCCAGACCGCCGGCGCCCTGGCCGCCGCGGCGGCCGAAGCCCTCGCCACCCCGCCACCTGTCCCCGCTCGACCTCGACCGTCCACCCCACCTGCCCCCGCCCAAGGCACTCCCGCGCCACCCGCCGCTGCCCCGGGCGCCGCTGCCCCGGGCGTGCGAGCGCCGTTCACCCCCGCCCAAGGCACGCCCGCGCGACTCGCCCCCGGCCCCGCCACGCCTGCGCCGTTCACCCCCACTCACGGCACGCCTTTGCCGCTCGTCCCCAACCCCGTGACGGGTCCGGCCCGGCGGGTGCCCGAGCGCAAGGTGCCGGTCGCGCCGATCGTCGCCGGCGCCGTGGCGTTGGTGCTGGTCGCCGTGGTGCTGGTCTGGTCGTCGGACTGGCTGGGCGACGGCCGGCTCGCGAGTTCCCCCACGACCTCCGTGACGACCTCGGCCTCCACGACGACGTCGACCTCCAAGGCGACCACGTCGACAACGCCCGCGCCGACCACCACCACCGTCGACCAGCAGGCGTCCGTGCTGCTGGAACGGCTGCCCACCGTCTACCGGGGCAACCCGAGCTGCGCGCCCAGCCCGTCGAGCGGGGGAGCGGCCGCGACCGTCACGTGCACCAAGGCGAACTCGGCGCACTTCCGCTTCCCGCCACCGGACCAGGCGGTGTTCCACCTGTTCACCGATCGCGCCGCCCAGGACGCCCACTTCAAAGCCCTCGTGGACGCCAACCGCATCCCGCGCGACGACAGCCAGGGCGGCTGCCGACCCCTGACCCAGCCCGCGCACTACTCCCTGTACTACCGGTCCGAGAGCGGTCCCGTCCCCGGCGAGTACACGACCTGCTTCGTCGCCGACGGCGTCGGCCGGGTGTGGTGGGTCGACACCCGGACCTCCGTCACCGGCGAGCTGCGGTCGTCGACGGCGCTCGACCCCGACTCGCTCGACCAGCTCGGCTACTGGTGGAACACGATGATCCTCACCCAGATGTCCTGAGGTCGCCGAGCTTGCGCTCCAGCACCGCCCGTTCACGCTCGTTGCCGCACAACCGCACGGCCCGCTCCAGCTCGACCCGCGCCTCGTCCGCACGACCCAGCCTGCACAGCAGCTCACCGCGCACGCTGGGCAGCAGGTAGGAGTTCGCCAGCGGGTCGGAGCCCGCCAGCCCGTCCACGATCGGCAGCGCCGCGGCCGGTCCACTGGCCATGGACACCGCCACCGCCCGGTTGAGGTCGACCACCGGTGACGGCGCGAGCCGGCCGAGCGCCTCGTACAGCAGCACGATCCGCTCCCAGTTCGTCGCCTCCACCGAGGGTGCGACGGCGTGGCACTCGGCGATGGCCGCCTGCAAGCCGTAGGCCCCGAGGCCGCGCCCGACCTTCTCGGCACGGGCCAGCGCGGCACGTCCACGCCGGATCGCGGCGTGGTCCCAGCGGCGGCGGTCCTGGTGCTCCAGCAGCACGGGCTCGCCGTCCGACCCCGTGCGGGCGGGGAAGCGCGCCGCGGTCAGCTCGAGCAGCGCCAGCAGGCCGTGCACCTCGGGCTGGTCGGGCACGAGCCTGCTCAGCACGCGGGCGAGCCGCTGCGCCTCGCCCGCGAGGTCGAACCGGATCAGGTCGTCACCGGAGCTGGCCGTGGACCCCTCGGTGAAGATCAGGTAGACCACGTTGAGCACCGAGTTGAGCCGCGCGGTCCGCTCCTCGGCCGTCGGCACCTCGAACGGCACGCCGGCCGCGCCGAGGGTCTTCTTCGCCCTGGTGATCCTGGCCTGGACGGTCGCGGTCGGCACCAGGCACGCCTTGGCGATCTCGTCGCTGGTCAGACCGCCGACCACGCGCAGCGTCAACGCCACCCGCGCCTCCCGCGACAGCACGGGGTGGCAGGAGATGAACATCAGCGCCAGCACGTCGTCGTCGATCTGGTCCGGGTCCCACGGCAGGTCGTCGGCGTCGACGGGGCCGCCACCCGAGGTGGCGCCGCCCTCTCCCAGGTCGTGCGCGAGCGCGGCGTACCTCTCGTCGAGGGCGGAGCGCCGGCGGAACGCGTCGATCGCGCGCCGCCGGCCGACGGTGAGCAACCACCCCGCCGGGTTGGTCGGCACGCCGTCGCGCGGCCAGGTCACGAGCGCCTCCGCCAGCGCCTCCTGCGCCAGGTCCTCGGCCAGCGCGAAATCGCCGGTGTAGCGCGCGAGCGCGCCGACGATCCGCGCCGACTCGATCCGCCAGACGGCGCCGACGGCGCCGCGGCCCGTGGGGTCGCCCGCGGTCGACCCGCTCAGAGCTGACCGGTGGCTTCCCGCCACGCCCGCTCCTTCTGGATCCACTCGTTGTCCTGGGGGAACTCGTCGATCGAGGAGACCCGGCGGATCTCGGTCTTGAAGCCGGGCCCGCTGATCGGGAACCGCTTGGCCCACTCGACGGCTTCCTCCCTCGACGCCACGTTGAGGATGTAGAAGCCGTTGAACAGCTCCTTCGTCTCGCCGTACGGGCCGTCGGTGACCACGGGCGGTTCGGACGAGTAGTCGACCACCACGCCCTCTTCGGCCTCGGCGAGCCCTTCCGCGGCGACCAGCACGCCGGCCCGGATCAGCTCGTCGTTGAACCTGCCCATCGTCTCCAGCATCTCGGTGAAGTCGATGTCGCCCATCTGGGCGTAGGCCTCGTCGGTCGCGCGCATGATCAGCATGTACTTCATGGTTCCGTCTCCCTGGCCGTCGTCCGGGCCCTCTCTCGGACCCTGTCACCCCAAGGTCGAACGGACCGCGCCGCGGATCGACACACCCGCCGAACTTTTTTCCGAGAGAGCGCGGGCAGCCTACTTCGCCGAGCCGGTCCGCGCGGATCCACGGCGCGCCCGCGCCACCAGCCACACCGGACACCGTGGTCAGCCAGTCACCGGAGTGGCAAACGACCTTGCCGTCTTGGCAAGCTGCGGGGCATGGACGACGACCTGGACCGCGTGCTGACCGCCGTGGGACCGCGGCTGCGGGCGCTGCGCCGCGCCCGCGATGTCACCCTGGCCGAGCTGGCCGAGACCACCGGCATCTCGGAGGCACCCTGTCACGGCTGGAGAGCGGCCGACGGCGGCCGAACCTGGAGCTGTTGCTGCCGCTGGCGCGGGCGCACGGCGTGCCGCTCGACGAGCTCGTCGGCGCACCGCCCACCGGCGATCCGCGCATCCACATCCGCACGATCCGGCGGCACGGCATGACGTTCATGGCGCTGAGCCGCCGACCGGGCGGCACGCAGGCGTTCAAGGTGCTCATCCCGGGCGCGCTGCACGACGCCGTGCCCACGCCGCAGACCCACGAGGGGCACGAGTGGCTCTACGTCCTCAACGGACGGCTGCGGCTCGTGCTCGGCGAGCAGGACATCGTGCTCACGCCGGGGGAAGCGGCCGAGTTCGACACCCGGGTACCGCACTGGCTCGGCACCGCCGGCGCCGAGCCCGTCGAACTGCTGATCCTGTTCGGCCCGCAAGGCGAACGCGCCCACGTGAAGACCCGCACCTGAGCAGGCACGCCGGTGTGCCCCTCACCTCGCTGTGAGGG